>NZ_CP080442.1:3777500-3941835 GCF_019597925.1 [Clostridium] scindens
GATGCATTCCCCTTCATACTCTACATATCCTCCTGAACTGGATATAATCCCGTCAAATCCAATATCCAGGATCTCTTTGTCAATACGCGTATACGTGCGTCCTGTACTGATGCATACCTTGTGTCCATTTTCTCGGGCCATATGAATCGCTTTTATTGCGGAATCGGGAATTATACCGTCAAAGTCCCGGATCGTCCCGTCAATATTCAGAAATACTATTTTCCCCATAAATACTTTCCTTTCTCAGTTTTGCAACGATTCTTCCTAGTTTTATGCTATTTCTATGTTACCACATATTTTGATTCTGCAATACCAGTAAGTGAATTTTTACCAAAACTGTTTTTAAATAAGTACAATGGGAAACGGCAGATCACGGGCGCTGGCTGAATTTCCTGTTATATCTCCATTACTTCTTTTAATCGTTTCAAATCTCCGTCCAAATGCTGATACATGTCCACATAGAATGGATACAGCCTATCATACGCCTCCACCCATTCATCCACCGGCTGGATGATCTCATTCACCTTTACAATCTGCTCTACTGCCTTGGTCAGATCCGGGAACACTCCAACTTTATGGCCTACGATCAAAGCATCTCCAACCGGAGCATCGCCGGATTTTTCATCCAGAAGATATACCGGCATATGGAGCATGGAAGCTTTTATCTGGGACCAGGTACGGCTTTTGGCACCGCCGCCGCAGATCCTAAGAACCTTTGCTTTCGCGCCGGAGGCCTTTACCGTCTCCATCACGTGCCGCAGGGCATACGCCGTGCCCTCGAACACAGAGCGGATTAGATCGCTTCGCTTCATATCCATGCCCATGCCGATAAACATTCCCCTGGCATATTCATTCCACAGAGGCGCCCTCTCTCCTAATAAATACGGGAAAAAGAAGAGGCCGTTGGATCCTGGGGCCGATTCAAGCGCCAGTTCATTCAAGTAAGTGTAAATATTCTTCTCGTGGGCAGCCGCATACTCCCGCTCCTCTGCTCCCAGCGTCTCTATAAACCATTTAAGCGCTGCCCCGCTGGTCTGGATCGGCGCGTCAAAGACCCAAGGCATGCCATCTATCGCGCAAGGCTTCGTCACAACCGGAATGTCCGGCGCGCTCTTTACATCGCTGCCTACGAATACCAGAGAAGTCGTTCCGGAGGACTCCCCTGCCTCTCCCAGACGGCTAAGGCCTGTGGCGTACATAGACGCCATCGCATCGCTGCATCCGGCAACTACCGGAATTCCGGCAGCAAGGCCTGTAGCCTTGGCCGCCTCTTCGGTTACAAATCCAATAATCTCATCTACCAGCTGTGGCTTTGGAAGCACTTCATTCAGGTTCACGCCGATCACGTCGCCGATCTCATCAGACCACTCCATGGTATTGATATCCAGACACTGCGTCCGTGATGCCTGGTCGATATCCATCGTCATCTTTCCGGTCAATTTGTAATTAATAAAGGAACTTGCCTGCAGGAAGCATGCGGTTTTGGCAAATAGCTCCGGCTCATTTTTCTTAAACCACAGAATCTTATTTGGAAGGAACGCAACCGCCGGCTGTCCTCCCACGATTGACACAAAGCGGTCGAATCCCACTTGATCCACGATGTAATGCAGTTCCGCGGCCGAGCGGTTATCCTGATACGTCAGGGCATTGCGCAGCGGATTGCCGTTCGCATCCACCGGAAGCATGGTTACAGTATGGGAACTGACGGAGATTCCCCGTATTCGCTTGACCACTTCCTTGCCGGCCTTCTCTGTAAGCGCCCGGAAGATGTCCACGGTATTGTCCCACCACTGCGTCGCGTCCTGTTCCTGCATATTCGGGCCTGGCACCAGAAACCGGCTGGGCTTGCTGGCCTCAGCCACCACGGTTCCATCCTCGCTGAGTATAATTGCCTTGATATTCGTTGTCCCGCAATCCATTCCTAATAAATAATTCTCTACTCTTCCCATCTTTATTTCCTCCATATTATCAAAATGTACCTAGCTGAACGTTCATATTCTTTATACTTAAGATAACAAAATAGCATACAATACACAAAATCATATTTTCCTTTTTATTCAGGAAATTTCTGACTTCTTATTCAAATATTATTGCCGTTATAATACGGCAATATCGTGTTTGAAAGCATTTGTCCCGCTCTCTATACTTAAAGTGAAATAAATAGAAAGGAGCTGTTCTTAATTATGAAAATGAAAGCAGCATTAATGTACGGGCCAAACGACATCCGTATCGAAGAAACCGAAAAACCAAAGTGCCCCCAAGATGGCCTTATTATTAAGATTATGTCCGTGGGCCTGTGCGGCTCTGACATCCGCAATCTGACAACCGATTCCAGAAAAGGAAATTATCCGTTTATCTACGGTCACGAGATTGTCGGATATGTAGACGAAACCGGGCCTGACCAGACGAAATATAAAGTCGGCGACAGGCTTTTCCTGTTCCCGGGAACCTATTGCATGGAGTGTGACGAATGTATCAGCGGCCACAGCGAGAACTGCTCCAATAAAGAAGTAAGTTCTCTTGCTGGAACCGGCGGTTTCGCCCAGTATGTAGCAGTAAAGGGAGAAAAAATCCGCCGGGGAGGCATCTATGAGATTCCTGAAGACGTCTCCTTTGACGCCGCCAGCTTAGGCGAGCCCCTTACCAGCGTATTCGCCTGTCTGGAAAATGTAAAAGTGGGCTACCCTGACACGCTTGTTATCATCGGGGCCGGTCCTATCGGATGCTTTATGGCGCAGCTTGCCAAATTCCGCGGAGCACAGAAGGTGATCATGCTTGACCTAAATGACAGTCGGCTGGAAATGGCCAAAAAATTTGGCGTAGACATTACCGTCAACAGTTCCAAAGAAGATCCTATCGAAGCGGTCAAAAAACTGACAGACGGGAAAGGCGCGGACAAAGTCATCTCCGCCACTCCGGTCAATGCCACCCAGACGCAGAGCATTCATATGGTAAAAAAGGGAGGCCTGGTCGTATTCTTTGGAGGCGTTCCCAAGGGCTCTATGACCGAACTGGACTGTAACCTGATCCACTATAACAACATTTGGATCAAAGGCCACTTTGGCGCATCCTACAGCCAGTCTAAGAGGGCATTCCAGTTGGCCATATCCCCTACATTCCCTACAGAGAAGTTCATTACCCATATTCTTCCTCTGGATAAGATTAACGAAGGCATCAAGCTGACGCGGACCGGAGAGGCTATCAAGGTCGTGCTCCATCCATGGGATGAATAACAATCATAGTTCCCTCAAAAGGAGGCTGTAAAAAACAGTCCCCAACGAAGAATCGCCAGTTCCGGCAAATGCCGGTTCTGGCGATTCTTCGTTGGGGACTTATTTACGGCCCCTTTTCTATCTCTATTTCTATTATTCTTGTGAATCCAACGCCTGCGCATCCGTCGTCGGTGCCTTGATGCATGCCACAAGCCCAATGATCACTAATGCTGCCGCAGATACGATAAATCGCTTGGAAATGTCTCCGCCAGCCATATTTGCCAGAGGGTTTACCACATAGGCTGAGATAAAGTTGCCTACATTATAGGTTGCGGAAACGATCGCGATTGCAAGGGAAGCCTGCGCCGCAGGAACCATATTCGCTGCAAACGTGACTGCTCCCGGATTGCGGATGGCAAATCCGAATCCCACTACCGCCGCTCCGATACAGATCACCGGAAGGCTTGTGGAGAAACCTACCATGGCTGTTCCCGCTGCCATCATGAGGATTGCGGCTCCGATGGTAAACCGCTTGAATATCTTAACCGTATTGCCCAGCACCAGTCCTCCCAGGATGCCGATGACCTGCATGATAGACGCTACTGTTCCGGCAGTGCTGGCATCGCCGATTCCTTTCCGGTCAATATACATGGCAATGTTGGTGTTGAATGTTGCAACAAAAATACCGGTGATCAGGCACAGTGCGCCAAAGTATACCATGCTCCCTGAGATGCCGGATTTGGCCTTCTCTGTCTTCGGAAGCACTTCTCCTTTCGGCACCGTCAGCATGACGATCAGGATGATCGGAATGCAGATCAGGAATACGAGATATCCCCGCTTCCATCCTGCCATAGCGGTAAACAATCCGGAGCCTTTTGCGATCAGAGTGCCGCCAATACTTACGAAGATAGACTGGAAGCCCATAACCCTTGATTTTTCAATGCCTGTAAAATAATCGGATATCAGTGATGAACTTACAACCACCACCAGGGAAAGACCTGCGCCAATCACGATGCTGGCCGCATACAGCATCCACAGCTGAGTGTTCAATACCTGCGGCATCAATCCTCCGATCAGCATCAGCACTGTACCGATAACCGCTATATCACGCTTGGTGATCTTAGGCTCCATAAATGGTTCCAAAAACATCATAGGCAGCGTAGTCAGGTTGATCAATGTAAGTACGATCTGGATTGCCGAATCACTTGCATCCGGGAAGAATTTTCCTACTTCCGCGAGAATCGGGGCCAGAGCGCTGTTGCACGCCATCGTAAGCGACATTACCAGCAGGCCCGCTGCTATCACTTTTTTGTTTTTTCCTTTTTCCATTTTCTCTTCTTCTCCTTTAGATTTTTATCTCTTCCATATGTACTTTCTTTCTTCTCCCCTGAGATATGCCAGAACCTCCTGGGCCATCATCTCTCCTGACCAGTTGTCTACGTCTGTCGTAAGTCCGGCCATATGCGGAGTGCATACTACATTTCGCATAGATAGCAAAGGATGGTTGGCCGGCACCGGCTCCTTCCAATACACGTCTATTGCAGCGCCGGCGATTTCTCCATTTTGCAGCGCCTCAACAAAGTCTTTCTGGTCAATGACTGCTGCCCTTGCCGTATTGATCAGGATGGCAGTAGGCTTCATCTTTGAAAACCAGTCTTTATTTACTATTCCTTTGGTAGCGTCGATAACCGGAAGATGGATGCTGACCATATCGCTTTCTGCGAGCATCGTATCCAGATCCACTGCTCTTGCGCCATCCGCCTCGATTCTTTCCGCCGGCATATAAGGATCGTACGCGAGAATCTCCATTCCAAAGGCTTTTGCACGCACGGCGACTTCCCGTCCGATCGCGCCGTACCCTGCAATTCCAAGCTTCTTTCCATACAGTTCAAAGCCGATGCCATAGTCTGTAAAAGGATGATTCTCATCCAGCGGTCCCCAGATTACATTCTTTACGTCTGGCACATCGTATATATTTTCCATAGGCTCGCCCAAATGCTCGCCTTTCTGCAGCCCGGTCGCGCTAAGCGTAAGTTTTCTGGCCACAGCCAGCATCAGTCCGATGTTGAACTCCGCTACGGCAACCCGGTTTCTTCCCGGCGTATAGGATAATGGAATTCCCGCTGCCTTTAACGCTTCATTATCTACCGTAACCGGCGTTCCTTTTGCCACGCCGATAAATTTCATTCCGGATCCTATCCACTCGCCAAGCGTGTCGGCGCCGGCATTCTCATCTCCCAGCACCACGATCTCATACCCTTTGCATTCCTCGCGGATGGATTCTTCTGTTACATTTCCTTTGCCGTGCTTCAATTCGCCGGCAATGGTAATATCGCAGAATTCTTCAATTTCCTGTCTTCTCTTCTCCGGCAATTGGGTGCACAATACCAATTTCTTCTTCATGACGTCCTCCTTCTATCTTCATTCCTATACTAGCAGCGCGCTGTAATACGCTGTATTTATTGCATCGTAGATTTTTCCTATCTTCTTGCAGTCTCCGATAATATAGTACTCATCCACCAGATCTGCCAATTCATCCACTTTGTCATACGGCGAGGTAAAGCCAAGGGCGCACACTACCGTATCCGCCTCCACCAGCATCTCTTCTCCATTTCTCTCGCAGAGAACGCCTGATGGAACCACTTCTTTTACCTTCGTATCTACATAGCATATGGCAGCCTTTTCTACTTCCGGCATCAGCCCTCCCCGGTAGAAGGAATTGACTTCTTCCGCAATGGCAGCCTTCATCTCGATGATCGTGCATTCCTTTCCTTCGTGGTGGAATCCGATTGCCGCTTCTGCTCCTACCAGGCCGCCTCCCATGATGGCTACTTTTTTGCCCAGCTTTTCCGGGCAGAGTTCTGCCTCAATGGCCATAACCACCTTGTCAGAATCCAGGCCCTTGATTGGCGGGCGCATTTCATTGGATCCGATTGCTACAAAAAGCACATCCGGCTCCGTCTCTTTCACGTAAGCAGGCGTAACTTCCGTATTAAGCCTGACATCGACGCCTGCCCGGCTGACTCTCTTTTCCATCACTTCAATCAACTTGCGGATGTCTTCTTTAAAATATGCCGCTCCTGCGGGGTGAAGGTTTCCGCCTAATTTGTCAGACTTCTCTGCAAGAATGACCTCATGGCCTCTATTGGCTGCAGTGATTGCTGCCTGCATTCCCGCAGGGCCTCCCCCTGCCACCAGGACTTTCTTCTTCTGCCCAGGCGCTTTCTTTGGCAGTTTTGCTGCCAGCTGCTCTCCCATGGTAGGGTTTACCGCGCACTTAACCATCTCCAGCTGGCCTGTAGCGCCAAAGCACTCGTAACACCTCAGGCACGGGGTAATATCATCTGCGCAGCCATCGTATGCCTTCTTCGGCAGATATGGATCTGCAAGGCTTGCCCGCCCCAGCTCCACTACATCCGCCTGTCCGGACTTAATGATTTCTTCCATCTGGGCCGGATCATTCAAAGAGCCTACACAGGCCACGGGCGTCTTCACATGCTTCTTAATCTCTGCAGCCAGATATACATTTACCCCTCTTTTATAGAAGGCGGATGGATGCGTGCGGCAGAACATATCCGGATCTTCGTGGTTTCCGCAGGATACATTGATCAGATCCACTTTGTCGTCGATCATCCTGGCTACTTCGATGCACTCCTCAAGCCCGAGTCCTTTATCGGTCATGTCATCACCGGATATCCTGGCTTCGATCGGGAATCCGGGACCTACTGCATCCCTTACAGCGTCCAGGGCCAGCAGGAAGAATCTTGCCCGGTTTTCAAGGGATCCGCCGAACTCATCTGTGCGTCGGTTCCACACCGGAGACAGGAACTGTGAAAACAGCCATCCATGCGCCGCATGAACCTGTACCATATCGAATCCGGTCTCCTTGCACAGCCTTGCGGCCTTTCCATAGGATTCGATAATCTCATAGATCAAATCTCTTGGCATCTCCTTTACCTCGCCCGCCGGCATGGACATCTCGCTTGGTCCATAGGCGACACTGCAGGTATCTACATCCCCTCCTACGCTGGCGAGTCCTCCGTACATGCCTCCATGGGAGAGCTGTATATTCGCAAAAGCCCCGGCATTATGGATCGCCCTCGCTGCTTCCGTCATTCCCTGGCGTACGCCGAATGCATCCAGCTGGAGCTGCTTATTATGGGACTTTCCCGTAGCAGAGTGCACGATCGCTTCTCCATAAGTAACGACTCCTGCGCCGCCCATCGCCTTCTCTTCCAAGTATGCGATCATCTCCGGCGTAAAGTGCCCATTCAGATCAATCATGCTGGGACTGGTAGGCGCGCAGATAATTCTGTTCTTCATTCTGATATTTCCCACCCTTAATGGAGCAAACAGATGGGGATACTGCTTTCCTTTTCCACACACGCATTTTGTTTCCATATCTTATCTCCTTCCCCGCAATCCCGGCATCTCTATAATGCCTTGCGCAGGATTGCGAGAACATCTTCTTTGGTTACATTCTGTCTGGGGTTGAATCCCAGCACTGGCTCTTTCAGTACGTCGTCCGCAAGCATATTCAGGTCTTTTTCCTCAATTCCCTGCTGGGACAAGGTCTTGATGCCCAGTTCCTTGGTCAGTTTCAGCAGTTCTGCGGACAGCAGATACTTATCCTCTTCTACATTTCCCGTCACCGGCAGATGAATTGCCCGGGCAAGTTCCACCATCTTCTCCGGGCAGCTGTCTGCATTGTACTCCATAACGTATGGAAGCACCGTGGCATTTGCCATGCCATGAGCAAGGTGAAAATGCGCGCTCAGCGTATGCGCGATGCCGTGTACCAGTCCCAGGTTGGCATTAGAGAACCCGAATCCGGCAATGATGCATCCCAGCATCATCTGCTCTCTTGCCTCCATATCCGCGCCGTTCTTTACCGCCCGCGGCAGATATTCATAGAAAATCTGCAGTCCTTTTAGAGAATGGTACTCTGTCAGAGGCGTTGCCATATTGGAAATATAACTTTCTACCGCATGGGTAATGGCATCCATTCCGGTGGCCGCCGTCACAGAAGGAGGCATGGTCTTGGTAAATTCCGGATCGGCGATTACCTTGTCAACTACGATCTTATTGTCTATGATCACATATTTGCAGACTGCCTTGGTATCTGTAAGCGCTACTACATTCGTAATCTCGCTGGAAGTTCCTGCCGTTGTCGGTATCGCGATCAGAGGCAGCACCTGATTCTTTACCAGTCCGATTCCGCCATACTGTCCGATCGGCCCCGGGTTGGTCATCAGTATATTTACCGCCTTTGTCAAGTCAATGCTGCTTCCTCCGCCCACTGCCACAAAGACATCGATCTCTTCTTTCTGCGCCAGCAGCGCTGCCTCTTCCACAACTTCATTGGTGGGATTGGGGATTACGCCGTCAAACACGGTAACCTTCGCGTCGGCTTTTTCTACCTCCGCAAGTACTTTTTCTGCAATGCCTGCCATCTTAACGCCTGCATCGTAGACCACCATCACGCTCTTAGCGCCATATTCCTTTAACATATCGGGTAATTTCTTTACGGCATCTTTGCCAAATACAACATTGCTGCTTACAAAAAATTCTCTGGCCATCTTCTCGTATTCCTCCTGTTTAGACTGCCTGGTCGGCAGCAATCAATTCCTTCATCTTCTTTACCCCTGCCTCCGGCATTGGCTCAAAATTGCCAAGCACCTTCGCGTAGTAAGCCGTTGTTGCCATCTCTTCGGTATAAACGGTGGCTGCCATTGCCGCCTTCATGTCCTTGCCGCAGCAGAACATGCCATGATTCTTGATCAATACGGATCTTCCGTCGCTTCCCAGTGCCTCCACTACTTTGTCTGCCACTTCATCGCTTCCTGGCATGGTAAATGGCACGATTCCTACCGGTACAAATTCGCACTGGGGAGGAGTGATCGGTACAAGCTGCGCGTCATCACCCATTGCCATAATGGTTGCAAACATTCCGTGGGTATGTACCGTTGCCTTGACATCCGGCCTCGCTCTCATAACCGCCGTATGCATCGGCACTTCTGAGGACGGCTTGTATGGCCCGTCCAGCCATTTCCCATTCAGGTCTACGATTGCGATATCCTCTGCCGTCATTCCTTTATATGATATTCCGCTTGGCGTGATCGCCACCACATCATCCTCATCGTCTCTCATAGCAATGTTTCCGGATGTCCCATGGATCAGCCCCTGATCTACCGCGTCTAATATAGCATCCAATACCTGTTTTCTGATTTTTTCATATTTCATAGTGATTACCTCCTTCAATTTCTAATGCAATTTTAATATAGCCATCTTTTCATATCAAACAGCATTTTTCCGTTTTAAAGCGGAAATAATCATCAGAAATATTCCTCTTTTGTCTTGACTTTTCCGGATCTGCTCTCTATTATTGAAAATAATTCATATATCATTTCCTAAATAAGGAGGAAAAATATGACACCTCTTACATTATCGCTCCGGCAGAGGAAGCTGGTTCATTATCTCCAGCTTCAGAGCGCCTATACTACTGGCCAGGAGCTTGCCAGCCAGCTTCAGGTATCTGCCCGGACCATCCGCAATGACATTGCAGAAATCAACCAGATCCTTAATGGCACCGGAATCCGTATCGCTTCCAAGCGAAGCGAAGGCTACCTTCTGGTGTCCAGCAACCAGGACCAGTTAAAAGAATTAAGCCGGACCAGCAGTTCTTTTCTGTCAAGAGATGAGCGTGTAAGGCATATTGCCTTTAGGCTATGCCTTTCCGATGAGCCGGTGAATCTTTACGACCTGGAGGATGAGATGTTTATTAGCCGAACAACGCTGGAGCATGACCTTCATGCACTCCGTGCCGACTATATCCTTCCGGCGCCGCACATTAAGTTCCACCGCCACAAGAACACCATCTCTTTCGAGCCGGACGAGCGGAAGCGAAGGGCGCTTCTGAACAGGCTTTTTACCGAGAACTGGAATTATAACGCCAAAGGCAACGCCTATTATCAGTACCAGTATCTGGATGAGCGGGTGGTCAACCTTATTATGCAGGAGGTCAATTACTATATGACCCAGTACAATATCATGATGGAAGACATCAACATGGTCATACTGGATCTTGCAATCGCCATCATGTATTACCGCGTAACCAGCGGGCACGAGCTGACAGCTCCACGGGAGATACAATACCAGGATTCTACCGCCGTCCACGCTGTAGAAGATCTCCTGGATTCTCTGGAGGCGAAGCTGTCCTGCCATTTTCCTTCCATCGAGCGCGAGGATATCTATCTTCATGTGTCCTGCAGCCGGATGCTGGATGCAGGTAAATTGAATTTCGCCACGGTTGAAGCCTTTTTCGAAAAGGAGATTATCGCCCTGGCGGATACTTATATCCAAAGGATTGCGGACACTTACTGCCTGGACTTTTCAGACAATGAAGACTTCTATATAACCTTGCTGCAGTACCTGCGTTACCTGTCCCTGCCGGTCCATTATTTTAATTCGATACAGACCCAGTCAGATATCGCTCGTTCCCGGCTGCTGATTGAATTCGAGATAGCATTTTCCATCCAGTCTCTTGCCTTGGATTTTTATGGCAATTATCTGGATGATACGAAACTGCTTTATCTTGCCTTCTGTATCTCGGGCGCGCTGGCTTATAAAAACCGGACGTCTCCCAGGCTTAAGACCGTCATCATGTGCCAATTGAATCTGTCCTCCTCCTGGGATTTAAAACATAGGATTCTGAGCAAGTTCAAGGATTACATTGATCTGAGCGCCCTTCTGCCTGTATATGTAAAAGATAACTACGACTTCACAAAGGTGGATCTTATCATTACCACGGCCAACAAGGAGATCACCCGCGAGCCCAACTGCAAGACTCTGCTGATTACGCCTTTCCTGACTCAGGCAGATCAGGAAAAACTGGAAAACCACATTGTAAAGACGCAGATCAACCGTCTCTACAATACCTCTCTGCCTTCTATCCAGGAGTTGTTCCAGGAGGCATTCTGGCATGAAAAGGTAGTCGCTGATGACCGTTTCTCCGTGATAGAAATGCTGGCGAAGGACTTCATCAGCCGGGGCTATGTTTCCGGAAACTATCTGGCCGACATCCTCCGGAGGGAATCCATCCTGACTTTTGCCTTCCAGCCCAGTATCGTGCTGATGTATTCGCTAGAGCCAAGTACAAAGACTTGCCTGTCCATCGCTACGCTTGATCATCGTATCAAATGGAATTCCTACAAGATCCGTACCGTGATCATGGCCGCTATCCGTCCGGAAGACATCACCATAGTCTTTCGGCTGATCAACGAACTGTACTACGAAGGGTTCAGCCCGGATGAGACGCGGTTCTTAAAAACCAGGGAAGAACTTATTGATTTCTTCCGGAGATTTGCATAAAAAAGCAGAGCATGGCCAGATCGGTCATGCTCTTATTCATACAGATTATCTTGTCATTAATTCCGGATGCTTCAGTTTATCCCACTTGCCTTCTTCCGTCTTTGCGACGATCAGGATATTGATCAGGAACAAGCAGAGATATACAATATACGCGCCCGTCAGGCTTCCCGTCACCTTCATCACTACCGCGTTTACGACGAAATTCAGGCACCCGATGCAGTAGTTGATAGGAAAGATGACTCCATTGACCTTTGGATAATCCAGTACTCCAAAGATCGATGCCGGGAAGGACAGAGACATATTCGTACTTCCTCCCAGGGAAAATCCCACGATAAATATGGAGATGTATACAAAAGGCAGCCAGTAAGATGCCAGGAGATTAAAGAGTATCCCCAGTGCAAAGATACCGCAGTATATCATGCAGGCTTTTTTTGTCCCAAGCTTCGTGTCGATGTAGCCGATCGCGTAACTTCCTACGATTCCTACCAGTCCCGCCACCGTCATCGCAGATATGGCGACTCCGTTGGATAGCCCAAGGGCGGTATTACGCGGCACGAATTGGGTAATGATCCCCAGAAGGCCCAGGGTAATGAATCCCGGCACTACTGCCGCCAGCCATACTTCCTTGCATCTGAGCATCTTCGGTATCGTCCAGTCGCTGACATAGTCTTCATGATCCGTCAGATTCTTATATTCCGCTTCGTAGACTTCTTTGGTCACGTTATCCGGATACATGCCTGCTTCAATCGGATCATCTCTCAACGTCGCATAGGCAAATATTCCCAGCGCGATGGCCGCTGCGGCAAACACGGAAAGGCTTGTCTTATATTCTGCCATCGTCAGCAACACTGTCATGATCGGCGCCAGTACCGCAGTGCCGATATTCGCGCCAATGGTACTGATTCCATTGACGACTCCCCGTTTCTTGGGGAACCAGTCGGACTGCATCGGTCCGGTGCAAAGATAAAAGCACCCCTGTCCGCAGCTTACCATGATGCATTGTGATAACCCATACATTACAATATTCGTCGCCCTCAAAAACAGGAAGTAAAATGTGAGCCCAAATATAATGAACAATGCGGCGCTTACCTTTCTGCCGCCAAAACGGTCCCGGAACTTGGCAATTACGAGCATCATCGCAACGCCTACGAAGCCCGCCACGGTTCCCATGCTCAGGCATAGTTCGTAATCAAGTCCCGCCCCTTCGGCAATGGCCGGCAATGCAATGTTCAGACCATCGTTGACTCCTGCGTTCGTTACCAGCATCGCGAGAATTGCAAAAATCATTAGATTCCAGCCTTTGCCCAGGCGGAAGCTTTCTCTAATCGTTAACTTCTTATCCATACCTCTCTTCTCCCAGCTTCTACTTATTATTAAGCATAATCAAATCGTTGGTTATATCGATGCACCATTTTTCAACTGCCAACTTTTATAATAACAATGTACAACTGAGACGTATTTTCCTTCAACTATACTTTTTCCGTTTTGTTAAGGAAAAAAGAAGTTAACACTCATTGCCTGCCTATATCTCCCGGGTGTATTTCCCCAGCCACTCCTTTTCCTTGCTATTCAGATAAGGAGACACCTTTTTATATACAGCCTTATGATACTTATTCAGCATCTTTCTCTCTTCTCTGGACATCAATTCCGGATTGATCGCGTCCAGATCTATGGGTACATAGGTAAGAGGTTCAAAACACATGAACTGTCCATATTCATTCTCCTCCCACTCGCGTACCAGAAGTTCATTTTCAAGCCGGATGCCATGCGACCCTTCAATATAGATACCCGGCTCATCCGTTATGATCATGCCTTCCTCAAAAGGCTGCGTCTCGCCGGCCCGGTACTGCCAGCGGAAACTTGCCGGCCCTTCATGAATATTCAGGAGGTATCCAACGCCATGTCCAGTTCCGTGATTGTAATCAAGCCCCCTGTCCCAGAATGGCTTGCGTGCGATCACGTCCAAGTTCATGCCGCTGCATCCCTTCCGGAATCTTGCATTTGCCAGCTGCAGATTGCTGATCGCGACTATGGTAAAATGATCCTTCATAATCTGCGGGATCTTGCCAAGGGCATAAGTCCTGGTAATGTCCGTAGAGCCTTCATAGAACCCCGCTCCCGTATCTGTCAGGAACAGATATCCTTTCTTAAGTTCTACATCCGTATCCGGCGATGAGGAATAATGTACGATTGCCGCATGCTCTCCAAAGGAACAGATGGGCTCGAAGCTTGGCCGGATAAAATTCCCCATCTCTTTGCGGAACTCATCTAATTTTTCCGAGGCGCTCATTTCGGTAATTCTGCTCTTACCCACATTCTCTTTCAGCCATTTCATGAACCGGACATGTGCCACGCTGTCCTTGATCTGTGCTTGGCGAATATTTTCGATCTCCACCGGATTCTTGATCGCCTTAAACAAGATCTCCGGGTTTCTCTCCTCAATCCTCACCACATCCTTAGGGATGCTCCGATACAGCGCATAGTTTAGTCTGTCCGGATCAATCATCAGCCGGTCTTCCGATGACAGGCCGCAGACATCCATGTATATGGCATTGTAGGAATGAAGGATGACGCCATCCTTGGCAAGCTTGTCCTTAATTTCCTCATCTAATTTCTTCTCATCAATATACAGATGCATATAATTCATGCTGATAATGGCATAGGACAGAACCAAGGGAAAGAATTCGATATCATTTCCCCTTATATTAAGCGTCCAGCAGATATCGTCCAGGGTTGTCAGCAGATGCATCGTGGCTCCTTGCTCCTCCATCACCGATCGGATACGCTTAAGCTTGCTGGCCGTAGATTCCCCCGCATATTTTTCTTCCAGTATGAATACCGGCTCTTCTGAAATCCCTGGCCTATCCGTCCATATCTTGTCAATCAAATCATATCGGAAGACCACTCTGCCCTTCTTCCTTCTGGCGATTGCTTCATATCGGCATCCTTCCCCCATAGATACCGTCCGTCCGTCAAATCCAATCGCTCCTCCCTCCGGAAGCGCTTCCTCCAGGTATTCTTCTATCGTCGGCGTATCCGGATGGCCCATCTTCATCAATTCCACATGGCTGTCTGCAAGTTCCCCGGCTGCCTGGATAAAGTACCGCCCATCCGTCCAAAGCCTCGCTTCACGCCTGGTGATAACCGCAGTACCGGCAGAACCAGTAAAGCCCGTAATAAATTTTCTCGCTTTAAAGTATTCTCCTACATACTCGCTTTGATGGAAGTCAGAAGTCGGAACTACATATATGTCAATATCTTTTTCTTCCATGTGGCGCCGCAATTCCAAAATTCTCTCGTCTACATTCATATTCGTCCATCCCCCGTTTAATAAGTCACTACTATTATACGGTATCTAGTATAAACTTTCTACTATCTTATTATACTGTTGTACTTATTTCTCCTCCTCACGGCTCTGTATTCTATATAAGCCATAAAATACTCTTTTATGCATATTGCAATCTCCCTTTCTGCTTACTATAATGGAAATAAACAATCCTACGCTTCTGTACATCTAAAAATATACTAAGGAGGACTTTTTATGGAGACAAATAAAAAAATCCCCGACTGCCCGGTGGAAATGACGCTGCAGTTAATCGGAGACAAATGGAAGGTCCTGATCATCCGGGACCTGATGTCCGGAACCAAGAGATTCAATGAGTTAATGCGCTCTGTCAGCGGCATCACGCAAAAAGTGCTGACCAGCCACTTAAGAGCCATGGAGCGGGATGGACTGGTTAACCGAAAGGTATATCCGGAAGTTCCGCCCAAGGTTGAGTATTCCCTCACCGATACCGGGCGAAGCCTGAAGCCGATTCTGGATTCCATGTGTGCCTGGGGAACTGATTATAAGAATACGCTGGAATAAAATAGTTTCAAACCAAGTAGCAAGCACAAAAAAACCGCCGTCCCCGGAGTACCAAAATGCTCCAAAAACAGCGATCTTTAAATGCGCGATCAGGGGCTCGAACCCTGGACACCCTGATTAAGAGTCAGGTGCTCTGCCAACTGAGCTAATCGCGCAGGCTTGTTTTGCGTTGCTGCGTTTTCTGTAACGCAAGATGTATTATATAATATACTTTTCTAAAATGCAAGTGTTTTTTTATATTTTTTTCATATTTTCTTTACTTCCTTCATATATTAGTGGGGGAGGTATTTATATGAATCGCTTGTGGAAGTTTATTGAAAAGAAGGACATGCCTTATATCATTGCGGTAGCCGTGCTGGGCACGCTGAATCATTTCCTATATGAATTATCCGGCGGTGCGGCCATCTTTGCCTTGTTCTGCCCGGTTAACGAATCTACTTGGGAGCACCTGAAACTGCTTTTCTTTCCCTATCTCTTTGCGAGCATCTGGCAATATATAAATTCTAAGCCCAGATCTGGGATTATCAGTTTCTTTTATCACAGGCTCCTTGCCGTATTGTGCGGCATGGCTTCTGTTATTACGCTTTTCTATACTTATACCGGAGTCGTTGGGCGCCATTTTCTGATTATTGATATCCTGATCTTCTTATTTGGCGTACTGTTCTCCTTTTATGTGGCGTCGGCATGTTCCAGGAAAAGACCTCGCAGGCCATCCCAGACTATCGTATTCTCATCCTGGGTCATCCTTTCCCTGTGCTTTTTCGCCTTCACCTGCTTCCCACCGAACATTCCTCTTTTCTTTCCCCCGCAATAAAATAATGGATCTATGTCAAAAGGCCGTCATACATCTTAATGCATTTTCCCGTTAATTATAGTATAATCATGTTATCACATTACAGGAAAGGAGCATTAAAATTATGGCAAATGAACCCGTTAACTGCAAGATTGAACATCATGCCATTCTATTTGCATATCTGGCCAAGCGCGCCATAGAAATCTGTGGAGAAGAAGGAAAAGAAGCCATACTTGCTGGCATGACTACATATGGAAATGAAAGAGGCCAGCGAATGGCAGCCAATGCGCTGGCACATGGCGACGAGCTTAACACGATGACAAACCAGGCATATGGCGAATGGAAGCCGGATTACGATGGACAGATGGAATTCGGACAGCTGCGTACAGAGCCTACCTTGCAGACCTACATTTCCAAATGCGCCTGGTGCGACGCATGGAAAAAACACGGTCTAACAGAATTCGGTAAATTATATTGTGTCAATGTTGACAATGCAGTTTACCAAGGATTTCGATCAGATTTTGTATGCACCCCAACCACCACTTCCATGAGCTGGGGAGGGGAACGTTGCGAATTCGACTGGGGCTATCCGCTTTCTCCCGAGGAAGTATCTGCCCTGGCAGAAAAGAAAAAAGAACTGGGAACTTCCTGTATGAAAGATTTCAACTTCCATACAGCGCATCTTAAATCCACCATCTGCCAGGCTTTGATTCAGAGGCTGGGCGACGATGGGGAAAAAGCGGTGGAACTTGCTCTAAAGGACTATACAGATACCTTCGGCCAGGAATATCTGGATGTTCTGGAAGGCATCTTCCCGGAAACCGAATGATCAACCAAGGAGGCATACCATGAACACCTTAGAGAATCAGGAAAATATAATTGCAGCCTGGCTAAAGTCCCACGAAGCGGAACTTATCCAGACTGCCGATTATATCTTCCACCACCCGGAACTGGCATACCAGGAAACGCTGTCTTCCAAATGCCTCGCTGATCTGCTGGAACGGAATGGATTTACGATTTCCCGCAAAACAGCTGGAATCGACACGGCATTTACCGCTGAATGGGGAAGCGGAAAGCCCGTCATCGGCTTCCTGGCGGAATATGACGCTCTGGCAGAATTAGGCCATGCCTGCGGGCATAACCTTCTTGGAACCGGAGCGGCGGCCGCTGCCTGCGCATTAAAGGAAGATATGCAGGCCAGTCACACGGCCGGGACTATCCGCGTATATGGATGTCCTGCGGAAGAAATTATGTCCGGGAAGATTATCATGAACAGGCAGGGCATATTCGATGACCTGGACGTTGCTGTCACCTGGCATCCTTTTGACAGCAACCGGGTGAGCAACGACATCTGGCAGTCCCAGGACATCAAGAACTATATCTTCCATGGGGTCAGCGCTCACGCTTCCAAATCCCCTGAAAATGGCAGAAGCGCCTTGGATGCGGCTGAACTTATGAATATTGGCGTCAACTATCTGCGGGAGCACGTTGCAGATGATGTTCGCATGCACTATGCCTATATCGACAACGGCCTGCCCGCCAACGTGGTGCCGGATTTTGCAAAGACCAACTACTTTATACGCTCCAGCAAGCGGGCACGCACGGAAGATGCCAGCAGACGCGTGGACGACTGTGCTCGGGGCGCTGCTATGATGACCGGCACCAGTGTGGAGATCGAACTGGTTGGCAGCTGTAAGGAAATGAAAGTAAACCGGGTTCTTGCCGAACTTTACTATGATGCCATGACAAGAATACCCGTCCCTGAATATACTCAGGAAGAATTGGATTTTGCGGCAGACATTACCCGGGAAGCCGGCCTCGCCAGCCGTGGTACTTACTTCGCAGGGCTGGAGCCATTAGAAGATGCGCCCGTACCAATCTCTATTGGAACCGACGCTTCAGAAGTCAGCCACACGGTACCGCTGATCACCATCAGTGCCGCCACCATGTGCAAGGGCACGCCCCTTCACCACTGGGCTGCCGCCAAACAGGCAGGCATGAGCATCGGCCAAAAAGGAATGTTTTATGCTGCCAGGTGCATGGCAGAAGGCACAAAATTATTGCTTGAGAAACCAGAATATTTACACAAGGTGTGGGAATGTCATAAAATTGACACGTAACAATATTCACTTTTACACGTAACATTTTTCAATTTTGCTACGTGCACTTTTCACTTTTACACGTAACATTTTTCAATTTTGTTACGTGTCCCGTTAATCATTTAACATAAGGAGGAAGAATATGATTACTAAAAAAATCGGAATTATCGGATGCGGCAATATGGGAGGCGCCATTCTCTATGGAGCGCTGGAAAGCGGGGTCCTTCCAAAGGAGAGCGTCTATGTCTATGACATTAACCCTGTCATGATGGAAAAGGCCAAGGGATGGGGCGTAAACCTGGCAAAGGATGATGAGGAAGTATGCAGCAGCGCTGACATCGTGCTTCTGGCAGTAAAGCCGCAAAATGCCGCAGAAGCGCTGGCACAGTGCAAGAAGGCATTGGAGGGCAAGGCCATGATGTCTATCGTCGCTGGAGTTACTGTTGAACGTCTGCAGGACATGATCGACGGTGCTACCAGAATCCTGCGTATCATGCCAAATACTCCTGCAATGGTATTCGAAGGAGCCTTTGCACTCTGCTCTGACAATGATTTCAACGCAGACGAGCTGGAGGCTGCAAAGGCAATCTATGAGTCCATTGGCATCGTAGAACTTGTGCCGGAACACTTAATCGATGCCGTATGCGGACTTAGCGGCGGAGGGCCTGCCTATGCAGCCATGTTCATCGAGGCTATGGCTGACGGTGGCGTAAAGCAGGGGCTCCCCAGGGCTACAGCTTACCGCCTGGCTGCCCAGACCTGCCTTGGAACTGCCAAGATGATTCTGGAAAAAGGCATCCATCCAGGCGAACTGAAAGATATGGTGACATCTCCTGGCGGCACGACGATTGAAGGCTGCGAAGCCTTGGAAAAGGGCGGTATGAGGGCAGCTGTTATCGAATGCATCAACGCCGGAGCCGAGAAGTCAAGGAAATTGTAGACTAAGAAACTTTTTAGTGTACATATATGATTTAGGTCACATTCTGCAATTACATATCATAGGAAAAATATCAGAAGAGAAACATCATAAAAGGAAGCGTTCCCCGGGCGGCACCGAACTGCCTGCCCACAAACGCTTCCTTTCTATTTACCCTTTAACTAATACTCATCATCCACCCGCAGACGTCCTGCAATGATGTGAAATATCACCGCCACGCCAATCAGGCATGCAGCCGCTGCCTTTCCCGACGTGGTTGCCACAGTTGCCAGGATCCTTCCCAGAAATGGAATGGATAACGCTACCTTGCCCAGTAATTCGTCATAATCGACAGGCATAGGATCCTTCTTTTCATTGGCATCGCCTTTTGTGATAAATTTACCGGATACAGTCTGGTTCTTCACCACCCGGTGGGTGACGATCGCGCCGCTATCCGTACCCCTGTAAAATGCGATGACATCTTCCTTCTTTACCTCTTTTGGAGGAATCTCTTTCGTATAGATCAGGCTTCCTGTGGGAATCGCCGGCTCCATGCTTCCACTGATGACCGTATATATATCATAGCCGAACAGCCTGGGGACTGTAATCGGAATGCATAGTACGATAACCAGGATCAAAAGTACCGTTCCACCGATACTGAATATCTTCGCCAGAGTGTTCCTATGTTTTCCTGACGCTGTGCGTCTCTTTTTTCGTTTTCCCATTTTCCTTATGAGTCTGTCTTATGCTTTTTCTTGAAATATACGTAGGTCCCTATCAAGGCTCCCAGAGCGATCACCGCAACCACGATTCCCAGAACGATCGGTACCGGGCTGGTATTCCTTACGGTATCAGAATCTGAGGCATCAATATTGGCCTTCGGCGTATCTTCGTCATCCAGATCAACCGTTGCCTGCGGCACTCCTCCATCCGGATTCTCTACCGTCGGCGTCTCAACAGTTCCCGCTGCTGTCGCTGTACCGGCCCCTGCTGTCCCTGCGCCACCACCTGCCGTTGTACCTGGCGTAGCCGTTGTACCTGGCGTGCCCGTATCCGTACCGCCTTCCGTTCCTTCACCGCCTGCAGCAGGCTGCTGGACGCTTGACTGCGTATATGTAAATGCAAATACATTGTCCGCCTCATTTTTACCAAGCGTCTTTGTCAGGTTATAGGCATCAGGACGATATCCTTCAATATATTGATAGGCTATCACCGGCTTGTCGCCCACGGCCCCGTAATAGGTACGGCTAGGGGCAAGTTCATTCCCGCCGCCGTCCTGATAATTGACCGTATAAGATACCATATCGCCTTGGATGCCATAAGCAACCACATATTCTGCATCCTTCGTCACCGTAAATGCAGAGTCCGCAACCGTATTGTTGTCGCGGCCGCTTTCACGGACGCCCTTTATATAGTACTTATCGCCGTTTTTCAGATCAACCATTCCGGCAGTTGCATCCAGCACCACCACATCTCCGGCTCTCAGTCCGGTAATCCTGATGGCATCCCCGCCTGATATCTGGGCTGAGCCGCCGATTACGTGTACGCCGCCGGTTCCATTAAAGGTTCCCTGGTTCCCTGCAAATAGCGTTACCGTATAGGTATATTCCTTCTCATTTCCTCCTTCAGCCGCAAATGCAGTCTGAACGGTCATACACAGCAGAAGTGCCATGATCAGAAGGCCTTTTCGTAATCTCCCGCATGATCTCATACTTACTCTCATACTTATTCGGCCCCCTTTCCATTCCCATATCCGCCATGTGCTTCTGATGCCTGCTCATCCTTCTGGTCTCTCATTCGCTTGAGTACAAGAAGCAGAATCATCAGTCCCAGCGCAAGCGCTGCCAGAGATATGTAAAGCATTATGCTGGAATCATCGCCAGTCTTCACGGTCTTCGCCTTCTTGCCCGGAGTACCCGTCGCAGGTGGCGCGCCTGCCGCTTTCTCAGCGGCGAATTTCATCTGCAGTTTTGCCAATGTATTCTGGTAATCATTTCCGTGCGTCTCTCCCTCCAGAGATACTTTCAGGACAATCTTTGCTGATTTCCCTCCTGATATCCGATCCAGATAGAAGAATTCCTCCAATGAACTCGTTGCCTGATGAAGACCTTTCCCGCCT
This sequence comes from [Clostridium] scindens, assembly GCF_019597925.1. Classification (NCBI taxonomy): domain Bacteria; kingdom Bacillati; phylum Bacillota; class Clostridia; order Lachnospirales; family Lachnospiraceae; genus Lachnoclostridium; species [Clostridium] scindens. The sequence goes on from NZ_CP080442.1 coordinate 3,798,878, forward strand.
TTGCTGTCGCCCTCGCCTCCGATGGACTCACTACTATAAAGTAATGTAGATTCACCTCTCGGATTTACATAGTTAAGGATGTAGGAGTAAGCTCCGCCATTCGCGCTATTATCGCTGTCTTCCAGGCTTTGCAGTACCTCGTTGGCCATGTACCAGTCTGTATCTGCATGATAAGTATTCTCCAAAGTCAGCGTAATCTCTATGGAATCGCCTGGCTGTAGTTTATATACCGCCTCATCAATATCAGAACTTTTGAACGTGCTGTCCATCTTGTCTCCGTCAAAACTTACTTTCCATCCATCCTTGCCTTTAAAATCCTCTGCGGATACGCTCATAGGGATGGCAGCAAGCATGACCAGCATCAGAACAAAACGAATGATTTTCTTTCTCATGTCTCTCTCCTCCCTACTGCAGGCTTATAGTCCCGTCAGAAGCCACATTTACGTCAATACCCCACGCGCTTTTGATAGCATCCTTCGCATTATGCGTCTGAACCGCATCCACTTCTGCTTCCAGATTAAAATTCACGCCGTCATAGTTAAATGTAGTGGTAATCACCGTGTGACCATCTTCAATCCGGGTTTCCTCGGTTACCTTATTTGCCACCGCATCGTCAATCCGAATGCTGTCTGCAAATGCAGGTGCCATCTCTCCGCTCTTTAACACCCTTGGATAATATAGCATGATGCGTTCTTCTGTGGAATTATTCTTATCATTTATCCATCCGTTTCCCGTCATCCCAAGATCAATTAATTTTGGCGACAGAGATGTTACCTTGTTTCCATCTTTATCTGTCCAACTCTTCACTATGCTTACCCGAACATACTCATCGATTGCACCACTGTTTCTTACGGTTAGTTTTTCATCATACTTCTTCCCAAGGGCAACCTTTTCTTCTTTCCCAAGCATATCCTTAAGAAGTTCTCCTTGACTTTCCTTCCACGCATCCCCGCTTCCAGCATAATCCCTGGAACTAATGTCCTTACCGTTCTCCACCAGCGTTACGCCGATGTGGGATACTTCCAGCTGGGCCGTATAATTATCGCTGAAATAGGTAAGCGCTGCCCTTGTACTCCCTAGCGCGCTGGCTGCCAGCAGAATGACTGCCAGCGCCAATAACGCCATCGTCGTCTTATGGTTACTGCGGGAGGTCCTCTTCTTATTGTTCATTCATTATTCCCCCTCTCCGCCAATATCTGTTGTTGTATCGATAATCTTGCTCCAGTCTGCATAAGGAGTGCCATCATCTTTATAAAGCACTTGCGTGCACTCCTGGATTACCACGACGTTAAAACTATCCTTCAGGTCTTCCGGTATTGTAATCTCTGCCAGAAGTTCCTTTGTCATCCCTCCTGCCGGAAGAATGTCGTTATAGTACCAATAGCCGTCGCTGTCTCTTTCTTCCCATGCTCCGGCCTCTCCGGAGAACTGAACCGTAAACTGGCTTCCGCAGAATACCTTTACACGCACAAAGCATTCATTTTCTCCCGTATTCTGAATCTGAATATGCTTGGTCCAATTGTCAAATTCCTCTACAATATCCGTCTTCGATCCGATAGATATAGTATGGGATCCGCTAGCCGTCGCATAAGTTGTAAAATATGCGATGGCGCTGTGTATCGTCATGCTTCCGGCCAGAGCAACTGCAACGGCTGTCAGCCAGACTGTTTTCTTTTTTAAGAATTTTCTCATTGCTTCCAGCCTCCCTTACTTCTGCGTCCAATTCCAGTCATCGCCTTCTTCCTGCGGCGGATCAAAATGATTCACCACTCCTGTGCCTGGAATCAGCCTGTCGTCATACTTATTATTAAATGATACGGTTGCTGCCACTGCCTGGCCGGCATCCACCAACTGCTGTGCTACGATAGTCGTTTCCTGGACTACCTCCCCTTCCGGCTTATAGCTCGCCCCGCTGTATACCTCTGTAACGGTAACTTGCGCGCCTACCGGAATCTTCTCGACAACTACGGATTGTGTTCCCGCCCCATTGTACCGGATACGTTCCACCGTGCTGCGCACCGTCTCTCCATTCTTGACTGCCTCCACCTGGAACACAAAATCAACGCTTCCCAAAGACTCATTATAATTGCTTAAAGTCTTTTCAATGATCAGGCTTCCATACTGCTCTTCACGCTCTGCTTTCAGCCCGATAACCGGGTCATAGAGCCATTCGTCAGTGCCTCCCTGGGCATACAGGTTGCCGGGCAGCGCCGTCAGATACGGCGTAAATGTATACTTATAAGAATAGTCCTGGTTAAACGTTTCCTCGGGCACCACCAGATACATGCCTGTTGCAAGATTTCCGACGCTTCCTGTCCCGCCAGCAACGAATATCTCTTCTGTCTTTTGCGTTTCATCGGTAATCTTTCCATATGCCGCCTCTGCCATGTCAAGCCACTCCTGCGCAGTCGTGGAAGCGCTGATGCCACCAAGCCCCAGGCCCTGGAATCCTTCCAGTTCCGTATATCTACCGGATGCATCCACGTCAGCCACCTTATAGAGCGCTACCGGAATCGTCATCTGCCCAAGGTCTTCTTTGAAATCCCCTGCGGTAGACTCTGTATCCACCTTTACTGTCAGGCTGCACAGTCTGCCCGTCTCAATCCGGTCCGCTGCCTGTGTATTCACCAAGGTCAATACCGGAAGGGCCAATGCACAGATGAGCGCGACTGCGCTTCCCTTTTTCATAATCTTTCCTAGTTTCACTTCTTACCCTCCTCCGAATCTTTTCTAGCCTGCTTTCTATGAGGCTTGAACAGATGTTTCATCAGTATGATCACGATCGCGGTCACTGCCAAGCCAAGTAACAAGAATAACATATAGTAGTTCTGAATCGCCTGTACCATGGAGTCTGTCAGGCTACTTTCTAGTTCTTCCCCATCGTAAGGAATCCTGTGGCCTCTCACTAGAAGCCGGTGCGTGTTTACGCCATACGGCGTACAGGTAAATAAAGTTACATAATCCTGGCCCTCTTCAATCTGAAGGGCTTGCTCCAGCGTCTCGTGGTCATCCTTATCAACCATTGAAAGAATCTGGTCTACTTCATATGCAAAATTCTTATCCAGAATATGAAGATAAAATCTGTCTCCCTTCTTCATCTGGTCGATATCTGTAAATAGTTTTGCCGATGGAAGCCCTCTGTGAGCAGAGAGAACGCTATGCGTACTCTTGCCGCCCATTGGAAGTTTTGTGCCGTTCAGGTGTCCGACGCCTGTCTGCAATACCTCGTCGGAGGTTCCATGGTAAATAGAGAGCTCTACGTTAATCTTGGGAATCGAAAGATATCCCATAATTCCATTGCCACCTACATTCAGGACTTTCCAATATTCTGTGTCTTTGATGTCATTCAGATCGGACTGCGTGCTGAAGACATCGCCAAAGATATTATTAAGGTCAAAAGAATTGTTAAAATTTTCGGCGGCCTTCCACGCCTTATCAAAATCTTCCGGCGTCATATTGCTGACCGCTTTATCATAGTTTGTGATCAGCTGCTGCTGCCTGTAAGTATTCCATTGATTGGAGACAGTCGGATATATGAGAACTGCGAATCCGATCAGGAACAATAATCCAAATATAAATGTCGTTATCTTACGCTTCATGCTTCTTTTTACGCTCCCTCACATACATTCCTCCTATCAATGCTGCCGTAAGCAGCAATCCTATAACTACCCAGAGAATGTAATTCGTTTCCAGGCTGATAGAAGAATCTTTCTCACTACTATAAGCCTCTTTATACGGAACCCTGTGACCTCTTACCAGAAGCCTCTCTGTGTTGACTCCATACGGCGTGCAGGTCAAAAGCGTCATCAGATCCCTGCCTTTTTCCACATTCAAATCCGACGTATCCTCAGGCTTCACGATACTAATCCTATCAACTTCATAGCAGAGGATGTCATCCAGAACATAAATCATAAAGTGATTGCCCTTCTTCATCTTATCCAGATCTGTAAATAGTATTGCGCTGGGAAGGCCTCTATGTGCGGAGATCACGCTGTGGGTGCTCTTCCCTCCTATCGGAAGAGAACTTCCTTCCAGATGCCCCGCCGCATTCTTAAGCACCTCCTCTGTCGTATAATGGTAAATTGGCAATTCCACATCAATCTTTGGAATCTCCACCATCCCCATTATGCCATCGCCTGTAATATTCAGACACGACTCATAGGATCTATCCTTTTCTTCCTTTGCGTCAGCAATGGCAAAAGAATCGGGCAGAATCATTGGAACCAGCGCGCTGTTATAATCCCGCGCGTTCTTCCACTCTTTTTCATAATCAATCTTTCCGTCTTTCTTAAGTTCCGCCACCTTGGCATCATAATTGCTGATAAGCTTTGACTGCCTGTATGTATTCCATTTGTTCGCTATGGTTGGATACAGCAGCAAGGACAGCCCTATGATAAAAACAGCCACGATTATAATGTTCGAATATTTCTTCTTCATATGAGTTCTCCTTGATGCTGTATATATAAAATGCAGGGCGGACGCTTCTCCGCCCTGCAGCCAAATAAACTATTTGTTTTCTTTGCGGCGTGATGCAAAGAACAGTGCTGCTGCGATAATCATGATCAGGCAGCCACCAATTGTGAAGATCGTTGTACCGATACCACCAGTTCCTGGCAGAGCGTTAAGCTTCGTATCCGCCATGGAAGCTGTCGCCTCTACAGTTGCTGTAGCCGGTTTTCCATCTTTTAACTCTAATTTAGCATCAGAATCCGTCGTATTTACGCTGTATCCATTCGGAGCCTTTGTCTCTTTGAAGTAGTAGGTTCCTAAATCCAGGCCCTGAACTTTAACGGTTCCATCCTTGCCTGTAACAATGACCGTTGCTGCATCTTCCGTTCCCCAGCCAGACAGTTTGTTATCCTTGTCAAACTGCGCGAATAGAACTTCTTCTTTCCCAGCATCATTCTTTACTTTCTTATATACTTTGAACTGTGCATCTTCAAGCGTCTTCCCGCCGTCTCCGGTCTTGGTTAATATAATCTGGCCTGTATAAACATCCTCATGATCAGATCCATACTTATCGTTCGGATTATTTTTGTCATTGCCTACTTGAATATCATTTCCAATTTTCGTATCTATCACCGTAACATCATAAGAGATTACAATGCTCTGATTTGCATAGTCATTATTCTGAACTAAGCTTGATAAATCTAATACAAATGAAGACGTGCCATTAGCATTTTTTGTTACATCGGCAGAGTAAGATACCGGCTCTCCTGTTCCAACCTTTACACTCACTGGTAATTTTCCATTAACTACATTATAAGTCGCGCCGCTCAATGTATCCTCGAATACATAGGTCTTGTTCGTATCTGTCTCAGCAATATAAGGTATCGTTGATTTTGCAGTATATGTAACCGTCTTACTGATCTCTGTCACTTTCTCTTTATCTTCTGCAGTCTTATCCACCTTATTTGGCGCTTTTTTTGCATTTATTTCTGTTGTGTCTTCCTTGCCAAATCCTACATAAACTGCCATTGGGCTATATACATAGCCTTCTTCTGTTGCCCTGATCGCATAAACTCCGGCGGAGGTAACTGCACTGCCATTTACAAAAGGCATAAACATATTATTGCTAAGTCCTTTTAACGCTGCAGCAATCTTATCTGCGTCCGCGGCTATTATCTTATCTTTAATGGAATCATCAATTACTGCGTCTGCATCAACATACTTGATCAGGCCGGCAATAATTCTCTGATCATCGTCCCCATTTGCCGCGCCTCCAAATGCGGTTCTGTATGACGCTGCTGCGCCATCTGTAAATTTCCATCCTGTTACCGCTGTATTGTCTGTCTCGATAACCTGCGCAATCGTTAACGTAGCTTTGTCTGCATTCTTAACGGTAACCTTGCTGTTAGCGTCGCCCGGAGCCGCGAAGGTAGTGATCCCCATTCCCAGCACCAGAGCTAATGTCAGAAGCATTGCTAAAACTTTTTTAATCTTGCTCATACTCTTTTCTCCTTTTCTCCATTGGATTTTTAATTTCGAGGCACTGCCTCGCTTTTCTTGTTTTTATATAGAGCCAGCATACCTGCCAAGATCATCAGCAGCGTGCCACCAGCAGTATACCAGAATATTCCCGGGCCTCCGGCCTCCGGAAGGGCGTATACCGGATCATTCTCAAACTGGAAGAATATGGTTGTCGTTCCTTCTTCCCTGTTGCCTTCTATTACTTTGCCATCAGACGTAATGGTCTTTAATGCGCCATTCTTTGTAACTTCTACCATCCAGATGTCCGTGCTTACGGCATAGCCGTCAGGCGCTTTCATCTCCGATAATTGATACATATCTGCAGCAATCTTGCCCGTCAATGCCTGCGTGCAGTCCTCATTGACATACCACTTCACAATGCCAGTTTTATCTGACTTGCCATAGTAAGCCGTGCTGCCAGTAGTCGATTGCAACTTAAACTGTGCATTGGCCAAAACCAGTTTTGGATCGCTGGAACTTACCTTCTTAATATTCCAGTCTTTTATTACCTTCTCGTTCGTATAGATTGCCTGCCCTAAGATGCCACTCTCATAGTCGGCTTCAGCGATCACATCTTTCCCTGCTTTGTTCAGGCCCATCGTAAACGTTGCAGTTTCCTCTGACTCATTCTTGCTACTCTTGCAGTTTGTTCCCTCGCCTATTGAAAATTCCTTTATGGCATATCCATCAGTAAGAGCCTCGGCAACCAGATATTCGCCACGCGCAAGGTTTTTTAGATCCTCTCCTGCATAAGTTGCTTGCGTGGCATTCGCAGGCACGGTCAAAGTAACTGTCTTATAAACCAATCCATCCTTTTTTATCGTAAATATAAATGTCTGGTCTTTATCGGATGTTTCCGTCAGTTTCTTTGTGATCTGCACTTCTCCGGCAATTACATTTACCACATATTCGCCCTGTGCAATCAGCCGATCCGTATCCGGATTGAGTTCTGTTCCACCGGTCTGCGTTGGTGGAAGGACTCCTCCAAGTTCTGGCATTGCTCCTCGATCAGCCGTAGCATATGGTATAAACTGAATGTTCAGTTCATAGACTTCTACTCTCTCTCCTGCTGTATCAGTTACATGTTCCGCCATATTGCCGCCAGGATTCTCGGACAGTTTATAGGTATATACAAAGTATCCAACCGCTTCATCCGTATTTGGATAAACATATTTGACAGACGGATCCTCGCCTAAAGTAATGGTTCCTTTTTCTTGCAGTTCTGCTTTCTGAGACTCTGTCAGTTCCGGATAACTTGGCTTTCCCGTATCTGTAGCGGTCTTTTGATCAAGTTCTAGAATCTTGAGCGTATCTGCCAGTTCATCAGCAAATCCTTCTGGTTTAATGGAGTCTCCTTTATATACTGTAATCTCCTTATCTTCCATATCCAAGGAAAGAAGTCGTACATTGACGGATGGCTGCGGGAATAATTTTGTCGAATCCTCGCTTATATAGATTCCGGATGCTGCGCCATTCGTAGGTACCATATTGCCGCCAATAAAGTCATCCTTTGCCTTCACCTGAAAACTAGCGCTCCATGGCTGATTGTCAGGATCTGTTGACTCCGCATTTCCGATCACGGCTGCATCCTTTGTCCAGGTGATGGTAGTCGTGCCATCTTGATTCACTTTTACCGTCACGCCGTCCATTGCCTCCAGTTTCTTATTGGACTCCTCCGTCAATTCGAAGCGCGCATCGATCACGTCAACGATCTTTTCTGGACTGATCTTATAAAAATCTCCAATCTGGCCGGCAATATCTTCAAATATCTTTGTCAGGCCATCGGTGTTATCCGTCGTATAAGCGTAGGTTCTGTCACCCTCTGGGCTCGATGCCAGGTAATTCTTAAGAAAGTCCGCAGCCTTCGTCTCGGTCCTGTGGCTTCCGTGATTATTAGTACTATCCTGGCTATGGCCTTCTTCCCACTTAAAACTGCCGCTTAATTTGTATCCAATTGTATATAATTTGGCATATTCCTTAATTTCCTTAGCCTCATTGTTTGCATGATTCGCCACCATGCAGTTGAAACTATTGTTGCCGGAATTATATCCTGGCATTCCATCCGTAAAAAGGAGTGCATACTTGCTGGAATTCGAACGTCCGCTTAATATAGAATTGGCTTCTTCTAACGCGTCGCCCATAGGTGTTCCGCCAGACGCATACTTGTTGCTGATGAAGCGATTGATGGCGTTCACGTTATTACTTGTATCCAGCGTATAAAATCCACTGTCCGTGATCGTCGGATTTGATCCCTCTGATCCCTGATACCATATCACGGCAATCTCGCTGATGGGCGATTTCTCTTTCGTCGTGTTCACAAAGGCTTTTGCCGCATCCTGTATGTCACTCAGTTTCTTGCCATTCTCCTGCATAGAGGAACTTGCGTCCAGCACGAGCACGATACTCGCCGCCTGCGCTGCGATTCCCTCTTCCCTGCCTTTGGTAGATGCTGACAGATCAATCTGGAATATCCGATCCGCTTCATTGACCACGCTGGCGGTTTTATCGCTCTCCAAATTCTTGACTGCTTCTTCCTTCTCCGTGTAGTTGACAATTTTTTGTCCTTCTGTCAGAGTTGTTCCATCAGACTGGTATAGGGCTGCCGTAATACTGCCGTCTTTGCCCCTTTCGACTTTCACCTTCCATTCTGCCGTTTCTCTTACATATCCATCCGCGGGTGCCGTTTCCGTCAACGTATACTCGCCAACCCGCAGGTTCTTAAAGGTAACTTTTCCGTCGCTATACGAAACCGCTTCATAATATATGGAAGAATCCTTATCATTCTTCAGCAGGAATTTTGCGCCAGCTACCGGATTGCCTTTTGAATTTACTTTATCAAAACTAAAATCGCAGAATGCTTTTTCCACCTGTACGACCGGCATTGCATATGTTGCCGTCTGCTGCAAGGATTCCTTATTTTCCTTATATTTAACCGTTGCGGTACTGTTTGAATAGAATCCCTCTTTGCCAGAACTGGTGGAATTTCCTTCCGCATCCGTACCTTCATCTCCAATATGTGGATATTCTCCATGTTCTATAAAGTAATCCGTTGCGGCGTCGGTCGGCTCCACATCAAAACTGATGCTATATGTCGCCCCCTCTTCCAATGCTTCTCCATTTAGGAGGCCGACGGATATCTTCTTTGTCAAGGAATTATAGTTCAGAGTGTAATCACTCTTCCCAAGCGTTGTCGTCCTTCCATCAGCCGTGGTCTTCTTTACCGTTGTTACCGGATTCCCTTCCTGGTCAAAATCATGAAACTGAACGTATTCGCTCAGAGTATCCTCAATAACCACGTTCTGATACGCTGGCGCGACAATTTGATTGATAATCTCCTGAAGCGCGCTTGCCATATTCGTTCCATCTTTGGCGTGGGCATTAATATTCTTGGCTGCAAGTTTATTTGCAAACTCTGTCATTCTTGTGCTGGTCTGGCTCGTCAGATATACCGAATAAATCTCGGCATCCTTTAAATAGCCAGAACCTGCAACTTCATTCACCGCGTTCGTAAGATTAGCACTGCTATAACTCTGTCCGCCGCCCGCTTCATATTCCTCGTATGGATAACGGTAACTTTTTTCATATCGATACGTAGGCTCGCCATCGGACAAGAACACTACGACTTTCTTATTCTCGCTTTCGGCTCTTGGCTCCAACTTCTTATCCGCATTGCGCATTGCCAGCTGCCAGTTGGTTCCTCCCTTTGTTCCCAGGCCTTCTATCTTCTGATTGAATCCACTTTTCCCATTATAGTCGACCCAGTCAGTACTAATATCTTTCCCTGTATAATCATCACTGCTAAAACTGATTGCTGCCACCCGGTTTACAGAATCCGAATCCGGCAATATCGTATCGACAAGAGTCGGAACCGTATTCTTAAGTGTCGGCATCAAGTTGAAATGATTAGCATCCGTCCGGCCGTTATCATTTAAGCCCATGCTTCCAGACTTATCAATTACAAGCAGTACATCTACGCCAGTCTTTTTTCCTCTCTTCCCGGTAACGTCAAGTGTCAGCGTATAATCCTTATTTTTCTCGTTATATTTGATACGCTTATTGTGTTCCGGCGCTCCCAAGCTGTTAACGCTAGTTCTCACAGAGCCGTTTGCATAATCTGTAAGTGATGGCTCATATTCCTGCCATGCAAGTGTAAACGTGGAAAAACTATCTGTAACAAACTCTGCCTTTTTCACCTTGCCGTTGTCTGTTGTTTCCACAGATGCTTTCGATCCGACATCCGCACCCATGTCGACAACCTTCTTTACCTGGCCCTTCCCATTTTCCTCCAGATGCATCACCGTTACGCCCAGGTCTTTCTCTGTTCCTTTCACCTCTTCTGGCATTACATCTTTCTTGTATTCCATCGTGACTTTCACATTGCCGTCTGGCTCGACTTCTTTCCCATCTTCATCAACAAAACTAATATCATAAGCCAGGAATCCTGCAATGCTGTAATTTTCATTCTTCGCCTTGTCCTTCAGTTTTTCTTCTACTTCTTTATACTGATCTTTGGTTTTCTTATCATCCGGAAGGACAGGAATGACCTTAAGTTTTGAATCCGCAGGTATGATGCCTTCTCTATTCGCGCTAACCATTACCGATACATTTTCATCTTCATATTGTAAGGTTGTTGCATCCTCAATGGGACCCGCCGTACCTGATATATCCGTTTTGCCTTCCGTCTCTTCTTCCTTTATCTCTCCTTCGGAAGAATTATTGCCATCCGCCGTCTCTTCTTCTGGTTTTGGCTCTTCCAGGTAGCATCCATAGATCGTGGAGCGTCTGCCCTCCATCTGAATCTTATCTGCCGAGCCATCATCTCTCAAAGCGATCTCAGCAAGATCATAATCGTCAATGTTGTCTATGCTCTGTCCGGCATTCTGCAATTCTGCGATCTTATCTGCCTTCTGCGTGATCTCTATGATTTCAGCCTGCTGATTTCCTGCGATAGAATTGGCTTCATTATAATAGAAGGTTCTTGCTTTCTTTACATCTGCAATCTGGTAATCCTTGGGCTCAAATGTGATCTTGACTTCACGCCCTGGTTCTGTTGGCACGCCATTTATTTTGAAGATAATATGATAGAAGAAGTATTCTCCCAGCATCTGCCCTTCGCCTATGGTCGTTTCCATCAACGCCTTTACTTCTTCAGAAATATTGGTTTCCACCGCTGCAACTTCCATTGAAACTTCGGAGGTGTCTGCCTCGAATGTCCCCTCCTGAAGATTCGCCGTTACGGTGCAGATAACTTCACCGTTCTCATCTTTCACTTCCTGCTTCAGTTCCATTGCATCCTGATGTACTGCCGTTCCATTCTCTATGTTTTCTATCGATGCCGCTGGCTGGCTTTCGCTTGCCTGTGTATCCGGCGCTATCTCCTGCACGGTCGCCCCATTCGTATCGCCGTTGCTCCCTGCATTGCTGTTGTCCGCGGCTTCTGATGCTTCGCTTCCTTGCTGCTCCATTGCGGGTTCTGCTGCCGCCCCTTCTGTCGTATTCACTTTGTCTATCTGACTCGCAGCAATTGGGCTACGTCCGTTAAACGCTACTCCTATAAGCAATACCACTACCACGAAAAACGCGAGCCATCTTTTTAACATTTTCATAACGCGTATTCCTCCAATTCCATCATAATTGCACGTTTTCTCATCTCTTTACCAATGTCTCGTTACCCGACTCGTCGTCTTTATCATTCAACGCTTCGTCTATCAGTTTAATCAGTTCCAGTGCTGACCGGAACGCAACCGTCTTATCCTCATCTACCCAGGTAATCAGTCCCTGCCAGCTGCTATGCTGCCTATGCTGTACGCGGATAATAAAAGTGCCGGCATCTCCATGATTCTCTAATATGTCTTCTTCTCGCATAACCTTTATCATCCTTTCTTCTCGTTCTGTCTTTTTTTCCGATATACGGAATGTCTTGTCATCCGTCCCTGGAAACGGGAATCTCAATCTATCAAAGAAACCTTCCAAATAGATGATCATCTCTTCCATGCATGAGATGTATATTGCCTCTTTGCTGTATGCGTGATAAATCCGGCCAATCGTCTCTCCATTCAGCCGCCTATCCACGCAGAGAATAACTCCGTTCGGAGAACCGATGTAGTATGTTCTTTTCTCCACCATTGTTTCTTCCTTCTATTATTTATTAAGGCGTTCCTAACCAGGCATTTCGTAAACATTTTCCGGCCGCTATGCGCTTTTACCTTTCGTCTATTTTAGCAGTCGCACAGACAAAAGAACCGACAAAAGTACGTGTGAAAAAAGGATTTTTACATAATTATCATTGACTTTAGCATTGTGAACTGATAAATGGATTTGGAATGCTCGTTCTGTTCCCGCTCATTGGAGGGGAAGTTCTTCCGGTGATGGCTGATCCCGGAAGAACTTCAGACGAGTTGCTAAAACCCCAGGTACAGGCTGGGATCGATTGCCACCCCATCTTCTTCCACCTGGAAGTGTAGATGGTTTCCTGTAGAATTGCCTGTCGTGCCCGACAGCCCTATCTGCTGCCCTTTCTCTACTTTCTGTCCTTCTTCAACATATATTTTGTCATGGTGCATGTACTTGGTGACCAGCCCATCCCCATGGTCAATTTCAACCATAAGGCCGGCTGTCCCCATCTCTCCGGCTAATGTTACGGTTCCTGCCGCGGCCGCATAGGTTGGGATATGGTAAGCGCCCGTTCCCATATCAATGCCCTTATGATATGTGCTTGCGCCTGCCTTTGGCGCGCTTCTGGGGCCGAAGCTGCTAGTCAGAGTCGAGCCGGGACAGGGATTTACAAATGTCCCCAAAAGCCCGTCAAACTCATCCAGCGTCATGCGGTCGAGCCTATATAGATCATATTTCTCCATCTGTCCAATCAGGCTCTGACTATACTGAATATCGGTTGCCCAACGGCTGCCCACCTTTATGGCAAATGTATTGGCATCTTCGACACCAAAAGTCAGATCCTTATATACCTCTTTTAATAGTTCCGTTCTATCTTCTATACATTCCGTATAAGTGTTATACACACGGAAGCCGGAAGTAATCATATAAGCGGATCCGTCACTGGCCTGCTCGCCAGTACGCATGTCTACGGTGCCCGCAGGGCCTGTTCCTTTGATTCCAAACAAATTATTATACTGGTATGCCAGATAGGATAAGCCTTTCCCTTCTTCTCCTCCCGGTCCGTACTTGCCAAATCCAGATTCCTGGATAATCTGGGCAATCGTAACAGATGCGGGATAGCCTGTCTCATCCTGGCACTTTAATGCCCCGATTATCATCTCCTGGGTGATGAAGGATGGCATATTGTCTAACGGAATCTCCATGTTATACTTTATCTTCTCCCGGTCATCCAGGAACTTCGCGGAAGGCCTGTAGCTTGCTGTGCTCTTTTCTCCCCCGTTTATCCTTGGCTGTACTTTTATGTTTCCACTTCCTGAAGGGGGTTGCCCGGGCACTTCTGTTCTTGTCCCACCCCCTGGTTCTGCTCCTGTATCCGGCTTTACTGGTTTCGTATCCTGGCCAGGTATCTCCCCTGTACCGGAGCCGCTTCCTTCATTTCCTTCCGTACCGGAGCCGCTTCCCTCATTTCCTTCCGTACCGGAGCCGCTTCCTTCATTTCCTTCCGTACCGGAGCCGCTTCCTTCATCTCCTTCCGTACCGGAGCCGCTTCCTTCATCTCCTTCCGTACCGGAGCCGCTTCCTTCATCTCCTTCCGTACCGGAGCCACTTCCTTCATTTCCTTCCGTACCGGAGCCGCTTCCCTCATTTCCTTCCGTACCGGAGCCGCTTCCTTCATCTCCTTCCGTACCGGAGCCGCTTCCTTCATCAGACTGCGCCGGTATATTTTGAGATTCTCCTTGGCTTATACTTCCTGGCTCTTCTTGTGCTGCCTGCGCCACATTCCCTGCATAATTGCCGGGAATCTGGGTTCCGATCAGGCAGACAGTAAGGCCTAGGATGGCTGACACCTTCTGTAATTTCATATATTCTTCATCTCCTCGCCGCTTTATCTTTCAGCATTATCCCATATAAATCTTGATTCTAATGTCATCATAGCAAAGCACTAATCAAAGGAAGAATCAAAAATCAACCAATTAAAAGGAGATTTTGACTTTTTTTATTGATTTCACTTTTCAGGCAGAAAAAAAGCCCCAGCTTCTCGCAATAACGAGGAGCGGAGCATTAAAAATATGCCTTGCACATCTATTATTCAATTTCACAAGTCACGCTGCTTACATAGTATTGAACCCCAGTACGCTGCCTCCCAATCAGAAAATTATTATTGATCCGCTTCTGGATCATGGCACAGTTCTCAATCGTCGTATTAACCAGCAGTACCAGGTACTGGCCTTTTCCATATCGATTGACCGCGTCTCCGTGGCGGATAGATGCACAGATCGCATCGCCCAGGCGGCGGGATAACTGTTCCAGCGGTTCTCCGTCCTTCATGGGGTTTCCTTTGCTGTCAATAATCGTGCATAACATCAGGTAGACGGACTGGCCTCCTCGATCCATCATCCGGGTCACCATGCGGTAGATTCCTTGGAATATAGGATAGGAGCACAGATACCCGCCGTATATATCCGTTCTGGATTCGGCAAGTTCTGTCTGTGTCTTGTCAAGCATTCCATAGGGATGCAGCATCTGTTCGCCTAATTGATCCAGCGAATCCATTAACTTCTGCGATGGCCGGATGCCTCTTTCTTTAAAGTAACGGTCAACGGTCTCTGCATATAAACTGCCAGCCTCCTCATATCTGCCCATTCCGATCAGCGCCTCCATAGTAAGACTCTCCCAATCGGAAAACGGCGCAATGCTGGACGCATATGTACCTAACTGCTCTAGTTGCAGGTAGTCCTGCCTGTCCCGGAGTATCTCTGCTGCTTTCTCCACGCATTGGCAGAACTGCTCTCGGTATCTCCTTGCTTCTGCGGCAGCCCACATGACACCGGCGTACATAGATAGGAATTCCCCTGTGTAACAATGGCATGCCTCAAGTAGAATTTGAAGTTTGGCATTTATGTCCTTTTCTTCCTGCGCTTCCTTGTACAGACGGTCGAACTCTGCAGCGTCCTCAACAACCAGTATATCATCGGTCCAATAGAACACGCCCTTTTCCATACGGATATAATTTGCTATTGGAAGACCGGCTTTTCTCAGTTTATTCTTAGCATTATAGATAACACTCTGCATTGTGTGATGGATATTCTTGATATCCCGGTCTCCGAACAGCATCTCTTCCAAACTTTCCCGGCTGACTCCATTTTTCCGGTTATGCAAAAGAATTTGCATCATATACGTAAATTGCGTCTCGCTTACCTTATTTCCCAATACAGATTCCCCGGCATAAATCATGGAAAAACTGCCAAACATCTTTACGTATAATACATTGTCTTTACTTTTATTCTGTTCCATTGGCACATCCCTTTTCAACTATTTTCCAATTGAGGCATCATCTTTGTATACTTTCCTAATGAACAGTATCATTATAACTAATTTACGGGAACGTTGCAATAAGTTGCGTACACCTATCTCCATATAATCAATGATTTTCTGTCAAATGACGCAATTATTGCTTTTTTTGTTTTCTATTCATGTCATTCGGTGCATATTCCTGATGCAGAGTCAAAAAAAGAGACAGTCTTCTGCCTATAGACCGTCTCTTTCATCAATATGCTTCTTATTTGCCCTGCATTTTCTTTATAACCTTCAGCCGCGTGAATTCTTCCCTTTCCTTTTCTTCCAGTGCGTTATTGATCGTATATACCAGATTGCTGTACATAGGGATAGTAATATTTTTAAGCGCATTGGCACGCTTCTGGGTCTTCTTGATGTTCGTCGCCAGCCGGTATGCCGCGTTCTCGACCATCGACAGTTTGATGGTCAGATCCTTTACCTCACGGAATGCCTCACGGACAATATCAATAGACTCATGCGTCGTACTGAATGAGTAGGTCAGGTCATTCTGCTTCGCGTCATACTTCACATATGGTATCTCCGTCCCCATGATACTGCGAGTCTGGATCCGGATGGAATCCTCGATCGGGACGGTAAATGCCAGTTCCTGAACCTTGCTGATTCCATGCTCTATATTGGCTCTCTGCAGGCATGCATAGGCTTTAGTAAAGGTGGTATCGATCTGTTCCTGTATATCTTTGGCCTCATCTATCAGGCTCATTAACTCTTTCAGCAGAATGTTGCGCTTCTTATCCATCAGGTCATATCCCTGGTGGGCAAGGGCAAGCGAATTCTTCGCAAGCATTAAGTTTCCTTTGGTTGGAAATTCCCGGGGATCCATATACCGACTTCCTTTCTGTCAAAATATCGCTTTATCCTTAAGCCTCCTGCGCCTCTTTCGGATAGTACTTATCGATCATCTTCGTATCGATACGGTCCAGTTCCTCTTTTGGTAGTAGTCCTAAAAGTTCCCACCCAAGATCTAGGGTATCCTGAATTGTACGGTTCTCGGTAGGTCCTTGGCCGATATAGCGGTGTTCGAACTCCTCTCCAAACTTCAGATACTGCTTATCGATAGGAGACAATTCATCCTCTCCGATAACAGAAGCCAGATTCCTGGCCTCGCCTACTTTTGCGTAGGCAGAGAAGAGCTGGTTTGCCAGATCCTGGTGGTCCTCCCTCGTGTATCCTTCTCCGATCCCATCCTTCATAAGGCGGGACAGCGACGGAAGAATGCTGATGGGCGGATAGATTGCCTGGCCATGCAGGCTACGATCCAGAACCACCTGGCCTTCCGTAATGTACCCGGTAAGATCAGGAATCGGATGGGTAATGTCGTCATTTGGCATGGTCAGAATCGGAAGCTGGGTCACCGAGCCGTTCGCCCCTTCCACAATTCCCGCACACTCATATATGGTGGCCAGTTCGCTGTACAGATAGCCCGGATATCCCTTTCTTGACGGAATCTCTCCTTTCGAGGATGACACCTCCCTCATCGCCTCCGCAAATGAAGTCATATCCGTCAGGATGACCAGGATGTGCATATTACACTCGAATGCCAGATACTCGGCAACCGTCAGCGCTACCTTCGGCGTGATCAGACGCTCTACTACCGGGTCATTGGCCAGGTTCAGGAACATGCAGACGTGATCAGACACGCCGCTTTCCTCGAAAGTCTTCTGGAAGAACTCGGCGACATCATGTTTTACGCCCATCGCTCCGAATACCACCGCGAACTCTCCTTCCGCATTGTCTCCCAGCGATGCCTGCTTTACTATCTGCGCGGCAAGCTGGTCATGAGGAAGGCCATTTCCAGAGAATATTGGCAGTTTCTGACCACGGATCAATGTCGTCAGCCCATCAATCGCGGATATGCCCGTACGGATATAGTTCCTCGGATATTCCCGACGAACCGGATTCAGAGGGAGCCCGTTTACATCCCGCCTGTCCGTCGAGGTAATCGGTCCCAGCCCGTCAATCGGCTCCCCGATTCCGTTAAACGTACGCCCCAGCATATCCGGCGATACCGCAACTTCCATCGGATGCCCGGTCAGTTTCGTATGAGTATTGGTAAGAGACATATTCTCCGTCCCTTCAAATACCTGTATAATAGCCTTGTCTTCGTCCAATTCTACGATACGGCCCATCTTTCTCGTGCTGCCTTCTACCACGAACTCTACAATCTCGTCGAAAAAGGCATCCTGTATGCCTTCCAGGACAACGAGAGGGCCGTTAATATTGCTTAGTCCAAGATATTCTATTGCCATGTCCGCTCCCTCCCTTATGCATTCTTCTCAATCACGCGATGGTAGAAATCATCAATATCCTTTTTATATAGATCCAGCAGCTGCAGATTGTCATTCGGCACATCGTACTTGATAGCAATCACTTTTTCATATATGCCTTCCGCCTTCAATACCGACATTGGCATTCCCATAGCCACCAGCTGTCTGGACTTCTTATACAGATACAGGATCACATCCATCATCTTGAACTGCTTCTCCATGGACACGCAGGTATCGTCCTTATGGAACGCATTCTGCTGCAGGAATCCCAACCGTATGACTTTTGCAATCTCAAGTACCAGTTTCTGGTCATCCGGAAGAACGTCCCCTCCGATCAGCTTTACAATCTCCATCAGGCTGCTCTCCTGATTTAGAAGAGCCATCAGGCGGTTCCTGTAATCTACGAACTTCGGCGATACATAATCGGAGTACCAGCCGCTTAAGTCATTCAGATATTCGCTGTAACTGGACAGCCAGTGGATTGCCGGAAAATGCCTGGAGTAAGCCAAAGATTTATCCAGCCCCCAGAAGCATCGGACAAATCGCTTCGTATTCTGCGTAACTGGCTCGGAGAAGTCTCCGCCTTGCGGGGATACTGCGCCGATAATAGATACGGATCCGGTCGATCCATTCAGCGTCTGCATCATGCCCGCCCGCTCATAGAACGCAGAAAGGCGGGATGCCAGGTATGCCGGGAATCCTTCTTCCGCCGGCATCTCTTCCAGACGTCCGGACAGTTCTCGCAGAGCCTCCGCCCACCTGGAGGTAGAGTCTGCCATAATCGCCACGTCATATCCCATATCCCGGTAGTATTCCGCCAGCGTAAGCCCTGTATAAATAGAAGCCTCGCGGGCCGCCACCGGCATGTTGGACGTATTGGCGATCAGCGTCGTCCGGTCCATCAACTGGTTGCCTGTTCTCGGGTCCACCAGCTGGGAGAATTCTTCCAGAACCTGCGTCATCTCGTTGCCACGCTCGCCACAGCCGATGTACACGATAATATCCGCGTCAGACCACTTTGCGATCTGATGCTGGGTCATCGTCTTTCCCGTTCCGAATCCCCCAGGGATTGCCGCTGTGCCTCCTTTGGCGATCGGGAACATGGTGTCCAGTATTCGCTGGCCGGTAATCAATGGCACGCTGGCCGGATATCTGTGGTGTACCGGCCTGGGCACGCGGATTGGCCACTTCTGCGTCATGGTCAATTCCTTCCTGCTGCCATCCAATAGTTCCATCGTCACGATCACGTCTTTAATTGTATACTGGCCATCCGGAACAGCCGAGATTACCGTACCTTCCAGGTCCGGCGGCACCATACATTTATGCAGGATCGCATGCGTCTCCTGAACCTCCGCGATTACCGTACCTCCATGTAGAACTTCGCCTGGCTTCACGGTAATGTGAGTATCCCACAATTTCTGCGTATCCAGGGAATCTACGCTGACGCCTCGGGTAATGAACGCTCCGCCAGAATCGGCAATCTTCTCCAAAGGCCGCTCAATACCGTCAAATATGTTGTTCAAGATACCGGGAGCAAGCGTAACTGATACTGCGGCACCCGTTGCCTCCACTTCTTCCCCTGGCGTAAGGCCGGAAGTTTCCTCATATACCTGGATTGTTGTCAGATCCTTATCCAGGGAAATGACTTCGCCTACCAGCTTTTCCTTCCCCACATGCACCATCTCTGACATCTTGAATCCAGTCTTGCCTTTCAGATAGATAACGGGGCCATTGATGCCGTAGATCTTTCCAGTCTTTACACTATTCAACTCCCGCACCTCCCTTAAATACGAATTTGTGGTACTCATTGTCTATCGCGCCCTTGAATGCGCGGTCGATCAGAATATTACGCTCATGGATGACTGCGCGCACCCCTCCGATAAAATCCTCTTTGCTTATGGTCAGCGTCATGCCCGTATGTTCCTCCAGATACTCCTTTTTATCGGCATCCGTAGGATTGATATATATAGTCATGGCTTCCCCGCCTGCGAATCTTGCAGCCTTCTCAATGTACGCAACCAGAAGATGCTTATAATCTTCCGTCTTCATATACTCCTGCACCTTTTCGTCAACTTCCTGGAACAGTTCTTTTTTCAGTTCTTTCTGAGTCTTGCTCAATTCCCTCTTAAGTTCCAGCTGGGCCTTGGACATCGCCATATTCAGCTGCTGCCTGGCATTAATGCCTTCTGCTTTTATGCGGGTCTCCGACTGGCGGAGCGCTTCCGCCTTATGCTGCTCGAACACGCCTTCTAAGGCATCTTCATGCTGCTTCATAATGGCATTGCCTTCGGCTCTTGCCTCTTGCATGGCGGCATCCTTAAGATGTTCGATCTTCTGTTCTAACGTCAAGTGTGTCACCTTCTTTTTATTGGAATAGGTTTCCCTTTATAATCATTACAGTTTCAGGCCAATCGCCTCATTTACATATGAAGTGATAAAATCTTTCTTACGTCCGGTTCCGTGCCTGTCAGGAATCTCGATCAGAAGCGGCATGGTACGTTCCAGCTTAATCTCGTCAATCAGATCGGGAAACTCTCTTCCGAACTTCTCGGTAAGCAGAATAATTCCCACCGTCTTATCGTTCATGGCATTTTCAATGGCTTCCCGCAGTTCGTTGCGCTCATGCACCACGACGCCGTCCACTCCAGCCAGCCGCATTCCTGTCAGGGTATCGATATTATCACTGATCAGATACATCTTCATATTACAGTTTACCTAAGATCATGAAGGAGATGATCAGTCCGTACAGACATACACCTTCTGCAAGACCTACAAAGATCAGCGACTTGCCGAGCGCGCTTGAATCTTCGCTGATAGCGCCAAGAGCCGCGCTTGCAGCGCTTGCAACGGCTATACCGCCGCCTACGCAGGACAAACCGGTGGACAGCGCAGCAGCAAGGTAGCCGAATCCTGTAGCATTAGAAGCAGCAGCCTGGGCCGTATCCGCGGCTTTTACCGGGTCGCCGGCGAACATCATGATGGCCGCTATAGCAAAGGCCCCGAAGTAAAAGAAAGCGTTCGCCCCAATGGCACGCTTATACCGCTTCTTCGTCTTCTCCCCAATGAGAAAATAGCCAAATGGAATGATGATGCCAAGCACCAGTGTTGCGATAAGTAAGAGTTTTACCGTTAATGTCATGATTGATATCCTCCTTGTAATTGGATTATAATTTTTCTTTTTTATGATTATTGAATGGCTTGAATTCCCGTCCGCTTCCTTTATAGAACCGGCTGAACATCTCATAGTATTCCAGACGCAGCACCTGTATGCCCACGATCAGGCCTTCCAGTCCGCATACGACAATATTGCCTATGATGACTCCGATCCAGTTCGGGCTTCCATCCTGCGCCCCGGACAGCATCAGCACGACTTCCATGATCGCGGCATGACTGACCGCGAATGCCCCGATACGCACATAGGAAAGGGTATTGGAAAAGTAGCTGAGCATCGTCTCAAACAATTCGAAGAATCCCTGTACCAGGAACATCCCCTTGCCCTCTTCCAGCTTCTTATGGTTACGCGTCACCAGATTGGTGAGCGGCTCTTTAAATAGAAACAGCAGGATGGGGATTCCAAGGAATACCGCCATCATGATATTGCCCGGCACCTTATGCCCCGTCATATAAAGGACTACCGTCAGTACCAGGAATCCATAGAATACAAGTCCGGCGATCCCGTTATTCGAAAACCATATATTTTTCCGTATCATGCGCCCGTATAGCATTGATGGTATGGAACAGCATCACCAGTATATTCAGCGCCATTCCAAAGGCGATCGCCACGATGAATACGGTATTCAGCTGGCCGATGAACGGCAGATTCGTCATTGCATCCACTGGTCTTAGCCATATGGCTGGCAGAACATCTTCAAATCCAAATACGCTTCCAAACATAAACCCAAAAAACGCAGAAAAGATTCCGGCTATGGAAATGATTCCTGCAAGATTCGCTTTTTTGATCAGGTAGACGAGCCCTCCTATGACAAACAGGCACAAGCCCTGGCCAACGTCTCCAAACATAGCCCCGAAGATAAAGGTATACGTCAGGGCTACAAAGACCGTAGGATCCATCTCGTCATGGGCCGGAAGTCCATACATCCGTATAAACATCTCAAAGGGCTTGAAGAACTTAGGGTTCTTAAGCTTTGTGGGCGGATCTCCAAAGAACTTCTCCCGATCCTCTTCCACTACCACGAACACTTTGTCATCATTTTCAGATTCCTTCAGGAACGCGGCCACATCCGCTTCTCCCATCCAGCCGCAGAGGATATAATAGTCCTCCTTATTGTCTCCTTCTTCCAGCCTCGCTGCCATCTTCCTGACATCAAAGTTATTGGAGAGTTCCTCCAGCCGCTTCTGTGCTCCCAGCAGCTTGGAGGCATGGCTTCTCATCAGTTCCTCGATCTCCTTATCTACTGCATCGATCTTCTCATTCGTGCTGTCGATATCCTGCTGCAGGCTTTCGCAAGCCAGCGAGGGTGTCCCGATATATTCGCCGGAAATGGATATCCGCTCAAAGTGAAGGGAATTGAACACGGAATCCACTCTGCTCGCCTCCGCATTCGACACAAAATAGCATCCATAGACAAAATTCTCGTTTCGGATTCCCTCCAGAAATACGGCATTGAGATCCTCAAACAAATATTTCTCCAGCTTCCTATAATAATCAACGCCGATCCGTCCGAACCGTATCTTCATATACCGGTATCTGAGTGCCTTATGAAGATCCAGTTCCAGCGGTCTGAACGGCTCCAATACGTTTAACTTATCCTTTAGTTCATCCCTGCTCTTCTTAAGCAGTTCTTTCTTCTCCTGCAGTTGCAGATATTCATGGTTAATCTCCCGGATCATGGCAATCATCTCGTCCTGGGTCATCATGGAATCCGCCACTGCATCGCTTGGAGGCAGAAGGGCTGCAAACTGTTCTGCCTTGGCCAAGGGCTCCTTGTAAGGATTGACTTCCACAAAAGGCAGCAGATTATCTGTCGTCTTAAGTTCTGTGACCGCGTTTTCGAGCTGCATCTCGTATTTGGACAGATATACGTCGCAGACGCGGTCAATATCCGTCCTGGGTCCGCTGATGCTCAAAAACTTCATCTTTACAATCATTGAATTACACCTCCTAAGTATCCTAACGTTTCTCTTGAAGATAAGCCGTAACGGATACATTCAAGGGCTGTTGTTAGTTTATATATCTCTTCTTCTTTTAAAAATAAGTAGGTATTTATCGTGGCAATAGAATACGGATCGCGCCTGCGGTCAGTAATATACAGATGCATAAGGCATTCCTTATACATCTGCTCCAGAGTCTTTCCTTCCATATGCTGATACTTTTTTGCATAATACGTCTCTTCCAGCTGATGCTCGAATTCCTCCAGCGTCGGAGCCTCTACAAGTCCCTTAAACTCCGCAATGCTTAAGCGGTACTGGATCGGAATGGTCAGGGAATAGATATCCGGAGGCAGCATATGATAATACTTTTTCGCCCGGTAGATCCACTGGACATTCAGAAGGTCGATCTTCGTGCCGTAATCCCTTGTTAAAAGTTCCTTTTCCTTATTCTTCAGAATCTTTTTCTGCTTTCTCCACATGGTGGAAAAATAGTATAAATCCAGAGCCAGATTATAGTCAAATAAAGTGGCCGCATTCGAATCTCTCAGTTTCTTAAGCGGCGCATAGTATTCCGTATCCTTCAGGCTATCCACCAGTTCGTCTATGTTCTTGGACGTGATCATCTTGTCGATGGAAAGTTTTGAATACTTGTCAAAGAATTCCTTTTTATAATCCAGGTCAAAAGGCTTATCATAATGGTTAAATACGATCCGCAGGCAATAGTTGATCAAGTCAATCTCGTACCGTTTCCAGTACACCTTTAAGAACTTCTTCTGCTCCATCCCCGCAAAGCGGAATATCCTTGTGTAGTCATCATACAAGGACTGGTACAGAACCTTCTCCACATGCCTTCTATGATACAGGGAGATGTCCATCTGATTCATATACTCCGCATAGGCAGGCTTTTCTTTCAGATAGTCGATTGCCTCCGGCACGCTTCTTAAATTGGCAATATTCTCAAAATCCTTATCGGTAAGGAGCTTCGCCTGCATAGCCCGGATCTTTGTAACGATCCCGCTGTATGACATTACGTTCCCCATGTTCTACACCTCTATAATATGCTTTAAAATCTCCTGGGCATATGCGCTATGATTCTCTTCATATTCTTTCCTCAGATTGTCAATTGTCGAGCGGTTCTTCTCCCGCTGCTCCTCCAGGATCTGATCCATCTTCGCTTCCGCCTCTGCCCGTATCTCATCCAGCCTCTTCTGCGTCCGGGCCTCCAGATCCTTGTCAAACTGGTCTCTCTTTGCCTGAACCTTCTTCTCGATCTCATACTTCTGGGCTTCCGCATGTTCTACGATTGCTTCCGCCGTATTCTCGATATCAGACAGTTTCTCAATAATAGAGTCCATATGCCCCTCCATTCCTGCTTATTTGCATATATTTATACTTATTCTATAATAATACTCCTATTTATTTAAATTACCATAGTCAATTTTAACAAAAAATCGCCTTTATTACAAACCCTAAACCAGCTCTTTCCCACATTGACTTTTCCCCCTCAAGACGATACACTAGGAGATATGCATAAATGCTTGAAAACAGGAGGTATACACATGCGCCTTAGAAATATTCCCCGCGCGCAGAGCGTTCTTAGCCAATGCGCGGAAGTCATAAAGAACGAGACCGAGCGCAAAGGATCCTGGCAGGAAATATTTGGAAACAGCCATCCGATCCACATTGAGATTGGCATGGGAAAGGGAAAGTTCCTCTTAAGCCTTGCTTCGCTCCACCCGGAGATCAACTACATTGGAATCGAGCGATATTCAAGCGTTCTTCTGCGGGCAGTAGAAAAGTTCCAGGATATCCCTTTCGGCACCGAGACTCCTCGCAATATCCGCTTTCTTTGTATGGATGCCCAGGATATCGCGGATGTATTCGCCCCCGGCGAAGTTTCCCGCATCTATCTGAATTTTTCCGATCCATGGCCTAAGGCAAGGCACGCAAGGCGGCGCCTCACTTCCAAAGAATTCTTTGAAAGATATGACCAGGTACTGGCCGAAGATGGCTCCGTCGAGTTTAAGACGGACAACCGCCTGCTATTCGATTTCTCCGTTGAGCAGCTGGGCGAATCATCCACCTTCGAGATTGCCAACTATACCTATGATCTTCACCATGACAAATTCATGAGCCAAGGCAATATTATGACGGAGTATGAGGAAAAATTCTCTTCTCTGGGCAATCCCATCTGCAAGTTGATCGCAAAAAGGAAATCCCAGGCATAAGGCTGCATATATTAATAAGGAAGAATTTGTGTCTGGAAGTAAGCATATGGGACGTAGAAACAAAAAGGGCATGAAGCACAAAATATGTGAATTCACTTACCGCAGAAGAGGGCTGAATCAAAAATTGTCCTGTCTGAAAAAGTCTATGGATGAGGTGTATCACACATTGAATCCCAAGTGCTGATTACAGATCCTATAAGAAAGGCTGATACTATGCTACATTTAACAGCAGGAAATTTTGATGCAGAAACTACGCACAGCCCGCTTCCGGTAGTCGTCATGTTCTATGCCGTCTGGTGCGGCAAATGCGCTATGATGAAGCCAATCGTTGAGGAACTCGAACCCAGGTACCGTAATAAAGTACGGTTCTGCGAGGTGGAAATCGATGAATCCCCACTTCTTGCCGCCAAATACGATGCGGATATTGTTCCCACATTCGTGTTTTTCCAGAATGGCAGGCTGCTTGGCATCATGCAGGGGATTATTGACGAAGTCCAGTTCGAGCAGAGACTACAGAAAATCTTTAGAAATAGTTAAGGCATATTTTCTTTGCAAATATAGCCGGATATGTTATATTAGGGGAGATAAATGAAAGAACCGCAGGCTGCGCGCCTTATATCAGGGCCGCAGCCCTTGCGAGAATAATGAAAAGGGGGCATGGTGAATTACACCAGGCATTATGAGAAAGATGAAAAGAATCATACCCGTCATGATGGCAGCAGTCCTTACCTGTGCCAGCGTGCCGATGGTAGCAAAAGCAGACAACTCCAAAGTCGTAACCCTTGGGGCCAATCTCTCGGACGAACAGAAGAAGTCCATGTATGAATATTTCGGGACCTCCTCGGACAAGGTAGAAACCATAGAAGTTACCAATGCTGATGAAAGAAAATATATGGAAGGGATCGCATCCGAAGAGCAGATCGGAACCCGTACATACAGCTGTTCTTATGTAGAGCCGACTGGCAGCGGCGGTGTCCAGGTAAAAGTGGCTAACCTTACCTTTGTGACAAGTTCCATGATTGCCAGTACATTGCTGACATCCGGCGTGGAAAACTGTAATGTAGTTGCCGCATCTCCCATCGAAGTATCCGGCACAGGAGCATTGACCGGAATTATGATGGCTTACGAAAGCGCCAGCGGAGAGAAGTTAAGTGAAGATCAGAAGGCGGCCGCAACCGAAGAACTGGTTACTACCGGCGAACTTGCAAACGAGGTCGGGCAGCAGGAAGCCACAGATCTTATGAACGAAGTGAAACAAGACGTCATAGAAGACGGCTTGACAGATCCCGACGACATTAAGGACGCAGTAGAAGATGCCGCGAAGGACATCAATATCACCCTTACCGACGATCAGATGGCAAAAATTGTATCTCTGATGGAGAATATTTCCCAGTATGATTATGATGTAAAGGCTTTAAAGAAGACCCTGGAGAATCTGGAAGGCAAGGACGAAGGCTTCTTCGCAGGACTCTGGAGTTCCATCAAAGGCTTCTTCACCGGTGATTCTGGCGATGGCGGCATCATTAACGATACCAAGGATGACATTCTCGGCGCAGATGCTGTAATAGACAGCACGCTGGATGCCATCAATTCGCAGACAGAAGAAAAGGAAAGCTTCTGGGACAAAATCGTAGGATTCTTCAAAGACCTGTTCGGAGGCAGCGATGATGAGGCCGACGATGCAAAAGACGAAAGCACAAACGATGACGCAGATGTAAGCGATACAAAAGACAGCGTAGATGACGCCACAGATTCTACCGATGGAACATCCATTGACGAGCAGACAGATGATTCGAAGGACGGAACCGGCCTGGACGACACGGATAATTCCGGCGATGTCTCTGATGGAAGTTCGGATACAGGCGCCGCCGATGCTTCCGGAACCCCAGATGACGGCAGCACCGCACAATAGCATAGTATGAATGAAGGGATAGCGTTTTTAAGCCGCTATCCCTTTTCTTATTCAAACATTCTTTCTTGCCAATTCGCTCACGATACGTCTATCTAGAATTCAAAGATCGCCACTCCATATGCCGGCAGCTTGTATGCAAAGGAATATGGCCTGCCGTCACAGTCTTTCTTTACCGCTCTATAGACCTCCGGCCTCTCTTCCCCTGTACCGCCATACTTTGCGTCGTCACTGTTCATAATCAACTTATACTGCTTTCTCCTGGGCACTCCCACTCTGTAATCGTCTCTTGCCACTGGAGTGAAATTGCAAACGAACAGCAGATTCTTCTTATTATCCTTGGAATGCCGGATAAAGCTGAAGATGCTTCTATAAGCGTCATCCGCATTGACCCATTCAAATCCTTCCCAACTCTGATCCTGCTCATACATGGCCTTATTCCGCTTATAGAGGTGAAGCAGATCCCTGACCCAGTTCTGCATCTCTAGATGCTCCTCCTCAGCCAGAAGATACCAGTCAAGTTCCCTTTCCTCGCTCCATTCCCTAAGCTGTGCGAACTCCTGCCCCATAAAGAGCAGTTTCTTGCCCGCATGCCCCATCATAAAAGCATAGCCTGCCTTCAGGTTGGAATACTTATCCGCTCCAATCCCAGGCATCTTATTGAGCATCGAGCATTTCAGATGCACCACTTCGTCATGGGACAATACCAGAATATAGTTCTCGCTGTATGCATAACTCATGGCAAAAGTCATCTGGTTATGATGGTCCTTCCGAAAATAAGGATCCAGTTTCATATATTCAGTAAAATCATGCATCCAGCCCATATTCCATTTCAGGCTGAATCCTAGTCCATCCTCTTCTACGTCCCCCGTTACTTTCGGCCATGCCGTAGATTCCTCAGCGATCATCAGCGCACCCGGATTTCTTCCAAGCACCACAGAATTCAGATGCTTGAAGAAGTCAATCGCCTCCAGATTCTTATTGCCGCCATACTTGTTGGCAACCCATTGCCCGTCCTGCTTGCCATAATCAAGATAGAGCATGGACGCTACCGCATCTACTCGCAGGCCGTCCACATGGAACTGCTCGATCCAGAACAGCGCATTAGAAATCAGAAAGTTTCTGACTTCATTCTTCCCATAATCAAATATCTTGGTTCCCCAGTCCGGATGCTCCCCCTTCTTCGGGTCGGCATATTCATAAGTAGGGGTACCGTCAAAGTTGGACAGTCCATGGATATCTCTGGGAAAATGAGCCGGAACCCAGTCCAGGATCACGCCAATCTTATTCTTATGAAGGTAATTGATCATCCATGCAAAATCTTCCGGCGTTCCATAACGGGAAGTCGGTGCGAAATAGCCCGTCACCTGATATCCCCAGGAGCCATCAAATGGGTGTTCCGCAATCCCCATCAGTTCAACATGCGTGTATCCCATGTCCTTTACATACTTGGCGATCTCTTTCGCAAATTCCCTGTAATTATAGAATCCCTCATCCTCCCTGCCCAGATGCCTTTTCCATGAGCCGATGTGTACTTCGTATATGGATACCGGCTCCTCTGTGTGATTCCACTGAGTCCTTCTATCCATCCAGGCCTTGTCGGTCCATTTCATATCCGTGATGTCCACAACCTTTGATGCGGTGCCCGGTCTTAATTCCGCATAATTAGCATAGGGATCTGCCTTAAAAACATACTCTCCGGTGTACGTCTCAATACAATACTTATACATGGCATATTCTTCTACCCCGGGAACAAAACAGGTATATATGCCAAGAGGCTCCTGCCTCTCCATAGGGTTTGCCTCCATGTCCCACTCATTGAACTCTCCAACCACGGAAACCGAACGTGCATGCGGAGCCCAGACTGCAAAATATACGCCCGTCTTTTTCCCATTCTTTACCTTGTGGGCACCCAGCTTCTTGTATATCTCATAATGATTCCCCTGCCCAAATAAATAATGGTCCAGTTCGCCTATTTCATATGGTTTCAACTTTTTTTCTGCCATATCTTCACCCCTCACATTCCTGCTGCAATTTACTAATATTATACTTTACGGAAGGGTAAAAAGAAAGGGTTTTGACAAATCTTGCTTGCCAAAACCCTGCTTTTCATTTATTTAGATTTTAAAGTCCTCTTCCTTCAGTATTATCCTGTCAGAATCATCCGTACTCTTGCCAAATACCCTTCTTGCCAGGTGCTTAACATTGGCTTTCTGGGAGTGCGCGATGGCCTCGTCCATAATCTCTTTCACTTCCGCAACCGTCACCGCATGGTCTTCTCTCTGCATTACATCAATACGGCTATACAATGCGAGAATTCCCATTTCATCCAGTTTATAGCCATTTTCTTTCGCGTATGTCTGGCCAAAAGTTACCAGTTCATCATTGATGAATACCGGAAGTTCCAGTTTGGATGTAAACTTCTTCTTGAAATCCGGATTTGCAGTCAGGATACGCTCTAACGGCTTTCTCTGATCCTCCAGCACAAAGAGCAGCTCGCCGGTCTTCTTCTCCATCAGGTAGTTCAATTCCTTAATGGTTCTGGAGTTCAGTTTCCCGGCCTTCTCGATGATAATCGCGCCGCCTCGCAGTTTCTGGATAATATTGGTGAGTTCCTTCTTATTTAAAGATTCGCCTGTAACGATGGCTACTTTTCCTTGCTTTAGATTCCTCTGCTTCTGGATTGCCTTGACAATATCAACCGCAAGCACCGTCTTTCCGGACCCTTTACGGCCGATAACCATTAGGTTGCCTGTCTTTGAAGTACCTTCCCTCTGGGCTCTGCGGTCATTATCCAGAACCTCTACAATCTGCTCGCTCATACCCCTGACCGGAACGAAATAGGAGAACAATTTTTTCTGCTCTTCCGTAAGCCCCGCTTTCAGTCCAATCTCGCTCGTAGCGCTAAGGTCATAGCGGCCCGTTACCACGAACCCTGTATCAAATGGAACTCCGCCTCCCTTTGACTTCTTAATTCTATCCTGAATCTCCTCCTCAGAAGGCTCCTCTATCTCTAAATCTTCTTGCGCCGGCTTTTCGTCATCCTCTTCGTCGTCATCGTCATCGAAGAAATCTTCATCATCGAAATCAGCCTCCTCAAAACTATCGTCTTCGAAGTCCTCTTCCTCAAAATCCTCTTCCTCGAAGTCTTCTTCCTCGAAGTCCTCTTCCTCGAAGTCTTCTTCCTCGAAGTCCTCTTCCTCGAAGTCTTCTTCCTCAAAGTCCTCTTCAAAGTCGCCGTCAAAGTCTTCGTCCTCTAATTCCTCTGCAAACTCCTCCTCGTCATCATCAAAATCCAAGTCAAAGTCTTCGTCGAAGTCTTCTCCAATATTGCCGATGATATCCTGGTCATCAAGCGCTTCTCCATTGTCAAAGTCTTCGTCACTTAAATCTCCGATCTCTTCATCAAAATCTGACTCTACATAGGCTTCTGGCTCTTCAAATTCAGCCGTCTCGAACTCTTCTTCGTACTCGCTTTCAGGAGCCTCTTCTTCAACCGGAATTTCTTCTGCCTCAGCAATTTCCTCAGCCTCAAGAGCCTCTTCCTCGAAGGTCTCTTCCTCGAAATCCTCCTCAGCCGGCACTTCTTCGACGATCTCTTCCTCAGCTGTATCTTCCGCCTCTTCCCCGACTGCTGCCAGTTCGTCAAAGAGTTCTACATTAATTGCCAGACCCTTGTCAGGATGCTCCGGTTCCTGGTAATCGGCTTCCTCTTCTTCCAGAAGCCCGTTCTCCATCTCTTCTACCAGCCTTACAATATCATCAGGAATTTTCTGCGTCTTTGCCTCTACGACTGAATTAAGCAGCGCTTCTTCCTTTGCTGCCTCCTCCGCTGCCTGGCGCGCGGCCTCTTCCTCAGCCGCCTTTCTGGCTGCTTCTTCTTCCGCCGCCTTGCGTGCTGCTTCCTCCGCCGCTTTTCTGGCCGCCTCTTCTTCCGCCGCCTTACGTGCCGCTTCTGCTTCCGCCGCCTTTCTTTCCACTTCTCGGCGCTCTGCTTCCTTACGCTTTCTGGCTGCCTCGCGCTCCTTTCGGATTCTCTCATCGTCTTTCTGCTTCTGCTTCTCTATTGCTTCTGCATTCGCTTTCTGCTTTGCTTCCCACTCCTGAAGAATCTCTTCGATTCGCATCTGCCCGGTGATTCGAAGTTCTTCTTCCTTTTCTTTCATGGCTTTTTCTTCTATATTAATGCCGCTTGCTACAGCTACCCCATTCGCCAGGGCCTCTTCAAGCGTAGCCCCTTTCACGATCTTGGTAATAGCGGAGTGTTTCTTTGGCTGCTCTTCTACAAAGCCTTCTTCAGCAATCTCCTCTACATCAGCTTCGCCAGTTTCCTCAGACTCCTCTGCATCTTCTTCCGCTTCATCCGGCAGCGCCTGGCTAACCGCTTCTGATACAGCCTCCAGTTCCGCTTCATCCAGCGGCATCTCGCCGCCGGCCTCTTTTGTCTCTTCTTCTGCTTCCTCTTCATCGGCTTTGGCTTTTTCTGCCACAGCCCTGGCTGTTGCAGCTGCTGAGGCTGCCGCAACCGTTTTTGCAGCGCGTCCTGCTGCCTGGCTCTTAACGGCAGCCGCCCTCTTTGGCGCTCCCGGACGATTATCATACTTCTCCTGCTGAAGCGGTGTCAGCGGCTTATACTTCATCTTAAGCTCCATTGCCTGATAGACATACTTGCCTTCACTGAACCAAAGGATCAGGTCGTCGCATTCTTCCAGACACTCTGCAGTCATGCCCGCCTCATGATACAGTCTCGCCAGTTCATACGCCCACTTTTCGACATACTCGGCTTTCTTAAAGTCTTCCAGCGCTGTGATCTGCTCTGTAAGCGGCGCGCCCTGCGTCTTCAATATCTTATACTTTAATATAAACTG
This sequence comes from [Clostridium] scindens, assembly GCF_019597925.1. Classification (NCBI taxonomy): domain Bacteria; kingdom Bacillati; phylum Bacillota; class Clostridia; order Lachnospirales; family Lachnospiraceae; genus Lachnoclostridium; species [Clostridium] scindens. Next base: position 3,830,703 of record NZ_CP080442.1, read on the forward strand.
GTTCGGATCTTTCGGTGCCAGTTTTACAAACTCCTCATAACAGTCTGACGCTTCCTCTATATCATCAATCTTCAATGCCAGCGTTCCCAGCCGGTATACGATCTTTCTGCTCCCGGGGGAACGGTCAAATGCAACGAATAAAATATCCCTGCTCTTCTGAAATTCTCCATTGTACTCATATATCTCGCTGACCGTATTCAGCATGGATGCATTTTTTACCCTGCGCCAATCTATGGTATCTGCTATCTCCATAGCCTTTTTATACTGCTTTTGCTCCATGTGCTCGAGCATCTGCTCTGTCTTTACCCTATATTCATATTTATCCAAATCGCTCACCTCAAATTATTTATTCAAAAACTGATGTTATCTTACATTTTTACTTATATAAGTTTAGCATAAGGCCTGACTATTGTCAAAATATACGAACAAAATTGTTAAAACTATATTACAAAAGTTACAATTTTATAACCGCCTTTTTATATAGCGTTTTCCGTAGTCTTCTGCCTTCATTGCCTTGCCCGCAAGGAATCCCTGGCCTATATCACAGTTCAGCATGCAAAGGAGCTTGCGCTGCTCCTGCGTCTCAACGCCCTCGCACACGACCTTCATATCCATACTATGGGCCATCTCTATCACTTTTTCAAAAATAACCCTCGTCCGCCGGTTATCCGATTCCAGAAGACTTTTATCTATCTTTAGGATATCCCCCGACACGACGCTCAACATATTCAAAGATGCATACCCTGTTCCAAAATCATCAATCGCAAGCTTGAACCCTTTCCTGTGCAGTTCCCGCGCCAGTTTCATGATCCGGTTTCCTTCCTCGATAAATGCCGATTCCGTCAGTTCAAAGGTGAGATACTCATGGGGTATCTCATATCGGTCCACAATACTGCAGAAGTCTTCAAAGAAACTGTCCTGCTCTATATCTGCCCTGGACTGGTTTACGCTGACCGGCTTTAACTGTTTTCCTTCTTTCATCCATTTATTCATATAACTGCACACAAGTTCCAGCATATACAGGTCAAATCTATATATCAGGTTATAATCCTCAAAAAGGGGTACGAATTCATTAGGCATAATCACCAAGCCATTAGATAGCTGCCAGCGGCACAAAGCCTCTCCCCCCACAATATTTTCCGTCTTCATATCAAACTGCGGCTGAATATAAAGTTTAAATTCCTTCTTCTCTATGGCTGATGAAGCCCATTCCAGGATCTGGCTGTTGTTATAATGCTGCTGCAGCATCCAATCGCTATAATATGCATAACGGTCCTCCTTCACATATTTTCGAATGCTCTGCATTGCCATCAGCGCCTTATCAAGCATCCCCTTGACCGTTTCCGCCCTGGTATCTGCCGGTATGTAGATACCCGCATTCAGCCACACCTCTAATCCAATCTCCTTAATCCATCCGTCTTTCGTCAGTTCCCTGCGGATCTCCTCCATCCTGCGGCGCATGCTGTTCTCTCCCTCGTAAACCAGCAGAATTGAAAAGGTGTCTTTCTCTATACGTCCACATGCTTCCCTTCTGCCGCACGCCTCTTCCAGATTTCTTGCTATCGTTTTTAATAGCCGGTCCCCGGTAGAAAAGCCGTAGGTCCGGTTGATAAACCGAAAATCCCTGATGCCGAATTTTATCACGGCAAATTTCTGGTCTGGATAACTTTTAAATATATGTTGCGCCTGCTCCACAAAGCCTTCCATATTATTAATTCTTGTCATGGAATCAGTCCGGGCTTCCTTCTTAATTACGTCACTAATCTTATTATATGTATTTCTAGCCACCTCAGCGTTAAATGCAGCAAGCCCTGCCAGCCTGTCATCCGGAGTTGATTGATGAATATGTACGGCCTTCCAGTCCCCATCCTGCCTTCTCCATACAATGGATATCCGTGTATCTATTTCGGTCATGTACAATTCTTTCTTTGGGGTCCTGACCTTCAAGATCGCAAGCGTTACCCCTACTCGTTCTGAAACTCCCATTCCATAGTGCCATTCCTGCAATATCTCATATATCCCGTCAGTCACTTTCATCTCCATTTCCATGACTTTAAGAACCTCATCTTTTGTCAGGCATATTCTCTCCTTGCTGATGCCAATCCAGGTAACATCATCTGCCAGGTATTCCGCCATCTGATGGTAATCGTGCTTTCTAAAATACAGATCAGCCAGTCTTGCTGCCCTATTTTCTAACTCTTCCCCTTCGTGATTCATGCGTATACCTCCTGACGCCGCACCCCCATGGCTATCCTTAAGTCATGCTGGCTGCTTATCTCCATTATGTCCGAAATCCATTGCATTTTCAATGGAAACATCATATATTATAAAAAAATAGCCATCACAATCTTTCATGATTATAATGGCTATTTCTTATTTAATTTTATCATATTCTTTTATTCTAATCGGAGGGTCTGCTGTGATTCTATCGTTCCCTTATGCCTTTCTCCTTTTAATCGATTTATAACTCAAAGTCTTAGATCATTATATCTCAGTATCTACTATAAATATTTATAATAATAACTGCTATATTAACCTTTGATATCATTATTTATATCCCTCTGGTTGCTATATAATCCAGCCTGTAATGGTTATTAATATCTATAACCGTTTCAATTATAGCCAGTGCCCTTATCATTTGTCTATAATCGTATTAAGTTATTCCTTCTATAACCCTGGCTTATATAGTTATATAAATCTGATATATTAGGTAATGTTTCTTCACACATCTTCTAATATCTTTGAACTATTATGTGGTATTATCTTCAATATGTCTGCAAATATGAATCTTATATTCTTTCCGGTTTATCTTCTCCGACTTCACTTTCATTCAATTATCTACCGGTTAATATCCTCTATGGTTAAGGCTTATTCTACGGGAACTTTTATTTGCCATACCACTAACATATTGAAATATTGATTCTGTTAAATTGTCCAATGGATTAAGCCTCCTTTAATCTATTATTTCCAAATGCTATTATATCTCACCAACATATGAAATATAATTCCTGAAATCCTTTTAAAAACATCTCCATATATTATTGATAACATATGCGACATCTTTCCAATTCCCTTTCTCGTCAGGAACTTTTTGGATCTCCTTTGGATTGACTTTATAATATCACCGCGCCCCGTATTTGTCAACACTATTTTTAAGTTTTTATTATTTTAATTTATAACTCGAAATTATTTTATAAATTATCTGTTTTTTCAAAAATATTTATTAAATTTATACAGTAATCTTGCCTTCAATTGTTAACCACATGCATTTAACAGTTGACATATCAGCATCTTTCTTTTATACTTCATCTATAGCACTGCAGGATAATTGCGCGCATATCCTGCCTCATCTTTTAGAAAGGAGCCCGTACTATCTTCTGTACGGCATGATATTATGAACAGCATTAATACTACAAACACTACAAACGCAGCTGGCAAATCTTCTCCACGCAGGCTGGTACTGATCGCAATGATGACCGCCATTACCTGCATCCTTGCCCCATTATCCATACCAATCCCCGTAAGCCCTGTACCAATCAGCCTTACCAATCTGGTATTGCTGATAAGCGTATACATCCTGGGCTGGAAGGATGCCAGCATCAGCTTCATCATCTATCTCCTTCTTGGCCTGGCCGGGCTTCCTGTATTTTCCGGCTTTTCCGGCGGATTAGGAAAGATCGCCGGTCCCACCGGCGGATACCTGGCGGGCTTTATCTTCATGACTGTGATCGCTGGCCTGGCCGTGGATATCTTTTCCGGGAAGCGCCTTCCCGCAGTCATCGGCATGGCACTGGGGACTGCCGTGGCCTATGCGTTTGGGACTGCCTGGCTTGCCATCCAGATGGATCTCACATTCATCTCTGCACTCTCTATCGGCGTACTTCCCTATCTGGCCGGAGATACGCTGAAGATTATATTGGCCGTAATCGCCGGCCCCATGCTAAAGAAAAGGCTGCGCCCCTTAAATTTTTAAGGGGGCAGCCTTTCTTCTTAGAGAATAATATCTCCGATCTTCTTATAATCCTCCAGGCTATATGCCTCTATGATATTGCCCTGCACCACATACAGTACCTCCTTAATGTACACGCCTCTGGCGCCCTGCGCTCCATTTCCGTTAATCTCCTCATCCATATTACAGGCAAAGCCGCTGCTGTCGTCGTAAGAAAACAGATAATAGTGCTGGCCTCCCTGCGTGTATCCGGCAAATCCGATCAGATTGCGTTCCTGGTCAACCAGCGCCGCCTTATAATCGTACGACACATCCGTGCTATATACATTTTTCAGCACGTAGGTGTCTGCCTCTTTTACATCCGCTTTATCGGAAATGTCGAACATCGTCAATTTGACTCCATCCGTTGACTGGGCCTTTTCATCCACGTTCATTCCAATCCCAAGCAGCCTGTCTTCGCCGTAGAAATGGAGATACTCTGAAAAGCCCGGAATCTTCAGCGCCCCCAGAATCTTAGGCTTCTTCGGATCAGACAAGTCCACGCTAAAGAGCGGATCCATCTGTCTGAATGTCACGAAATATCCCGTATCGCCCATGAATCTGGCGGAATATACCTGCTCATCTTCTGCCAGGCCTTCAATGGAGCCTATGACTTCCAGGTTCTTATCCAGCACATAGACGCTGTTATCATCGCCTTTTGTCGTGACCACGCGCAGATTTCCTTCGTATTCATCGATACAGAAGGAATCCTTCAGGTAGCCGTCAAACTTGCCCTGGGCGATCGCCTTTAGTTCTCCGTTTTTGTAGGCTACTTTACGGACCGTCGTAGTATCTCCCTTCGGATATCCCCACTGTGTCTCGTAGAAATAGATATTCTCGTTGCTGACATATGCCTGGCCTCCCTTGGAGAAGATCGCCTTGCTATCCTTTGTCTCCCCCGGATGGTTAAGATCAACGGATGTAATCACTTCATACATGTTTGCCTGCGGCACCGGAGGCAGATAGATGTCGTCATTCGCTATAACCTTTCCATTCACCTGGGGGACGAATGTCCCGGGCTCGCTCTTTCTCAGTTCCTGGCCCGTATAGAATTCGCTGAACAAGTACAAGCATCCATCCGCCATTCTTGAAGAACTATAGTTCCCGCTCTGGGTCACCCTCCCCTCCTCCCGGGTCTCTGAAGCGTCCCGGACATCATAGGTGATGGCTTCCACAGATTGCGTATTATAAAAGCCTCTGCCGGAAGGATAGTCCTCATCTTCTAAAGCATCGAATCTGCTGCAGACCAATACCAGTTTTCCGGAATCTGGCTGCAGATAAATCTCCTGGATCTGGGATGCGTCGTCAGCCTTAATAGAGCCGATCTCTTCCATATCCTTGCCATCTGCTTTTACGATCGACACTTCCTGCCTGCTGTCTTTCAGCACATACAGATATTTTCCATCCGTCTTAACCACATCGCCTTCGTCAACGCCTTTCTGTCTCACATTGGTCTGAGAGTATCCGGCGCTTTCTCCATGGGCTGCGCCCGCATCTGATGCCCTGGCTCCGGCATTCGGCGATGCGGACGCATTTCCTGCCGCGCTGTCTTGTGCCGCGCTTTCCATCGTCTTGGCCTCTGAGTCCGATGTGACGAATTCCTTCGTCCCCACCTCCTTCTGGTATCTCTCAATATACTCGTAGATCTCATCATAACTATCCGCGCTGGCAATCTGCCTGCTGTCGCTGATTTGATTGCTTCCGGAGCCTGGTGGCTTGCTTTTATCAGAAGCCCCATCCCGACTTCCCCATACGGCTCCCGCAATCACGACAGCCAGACAAGCTGCCGCCAGCGCTGTCACCTGGTATGGACGCAGCCGCTTTTTCTGCTTCTTGCCTTCCAGCATCTCCTTAACATGATCCGGGCTCAAACTGTCCGGAGCCTTAATCTCTTCTGCCCGGTCCTTGATTCTATCCATGATCTCCTGCTCTTTTCTATCCATACGACCGCCTCCTTCGACTCATTTCAAGATACACCCCATCTTCTGCAATGCACGGCTTCGCTTGGAACGCACCGTGTTCGGGTTCATGCGAAGCATCTGTGCGATCTCCTGGCTGTTATAGCCCGCGAATACCGACAGGCCCACAATCTCCTGCTCTTCGTCCGACAAGACAAAGAATGCCTTTCTGACATCGATCATCTCGCTGTAGTCCGGCTCTTCGGAAGCAAACAGTGTAAATGCCTCCCCGGACTGTTCCATCTTCCTGGACGCTTTTTTTAATTTTTTCCTGCAGATATTAGCCAGGATTGTGAATATCCAGTTCTTAAAGGCGTCCCTGCTCCGAAGCTTCCCGATATTCTCGTAAGCGGCTACCACAGCTTCGCTGACAGCATCCTCCGCCTCCTGCCGGTCTCTCATCATGCACACCGCAAACCGATACAAATCCAGATAGACCGCCTCATACATCTGCGCAAATGTCTCTGCATTACATCTCATATCTTATCCTCCCTGTCAGATATGACTTATAGTTCTGGTCAGGTTCCTGTTATATATTAGAGTCGATAAACAGCCTAACTGTTGCAATTGGGGACGCAGTAATTTTATTCTACCGCGTCCCCAATTATCTTTTTTATCCTGTCTCTATGAAATAGATTAGTCTCTGTAGTAATTGATCAGGCAGCCCTTCAGGATAATCTCCCTTTCCGCATCCGTCATATCGCCCAGCTGCAGATGGATTTCCTTCAGGTCTTCCCCTACCACGTAAGCCTTAATATCCGCCGCCTTCTCTTCCACTGCCTTTCTGATATCCGGCACGAACAGATAGTCTCCATTCTTGAAGCTGAGGCTCTCATGTTCCTCTTTGGTAACAAATGGAAGCATGCCCCAGTTGATCAGATTCGAGCGGTATCTCTTGGTAGCGTACTCATTGGCAATATTCGCCCATCCTCCCAGCACTTTCTGGCAGGACGCCGCCTGCTCCCTGGCGGAGCCGTCTCCAGGCTTCACTGCGAATATAGTGCTTCCTACTCCCAGGTTGCCTTCGCCCGCCTCCGGATAGGCCTTGCGTATCTTGTCCATAACTGGCTTTAATTCGTCCAGCACTTCCAGCGGGCACTGTCCTGCCTCAATCGCTTTCTGCGCTTTCTGCACTTCTTTGGCTCGTCCCACATACGCCGGGTCTTTCCTGGATAGTGCAAATTCGGCCAGTCCCAGCGGATTGGAACGATAGGAAGACGTCTCGCCTGACGGGATCAGTTCATCCGTCGTGGTTACCGGGTCATGAATCTCTGAGACAACCTTCAGCACCAAATTCTCCGGCAGCGCAGGCATCTGCGGCCAGTCCTTGATATTCGGCCCGAACTTGATCTCCACGGTCGGGTCTGCCTCACCCTTGCTGTCAAAGACACGGTTCGCATAGATGTTCTTATCAAAATGATATTTCCGCCCCACGTACTCCACATCCATTGCTGTAGCAGGGGTAAGGAATCCCTTGTTTGCAGCCGTCGCCGCAATAGAGCGGGCATCCATAAGAGCCACGGAAGCAATCTGTCCGCTCTGGAGCTTAGAGCCTTCTCTGTTCGGGAAGTTTCTTGTCGAGTGGCGGATGGAGAACGCATTATTGGCAGGCGTATCCCCGGCGCCAAAACACGGTCCGCAGAATGCCGTCTTAACAATGGTTCCTGCCTCCATCAAGGTTGCAACTGCTCCGTTCTTCACCAGTTCCATATAAATCGGGGTGCTTGCCGGATATACGCTGAATGTGAACTCATCCGCGCCGATGTAGCGTCCCTTGATGATATCCGCCGCCGCACAGATATTCTCAAATCCACCGCCTGCGCAGCCTGCGATGATTCCCTGCTCTACATACAATTTGCCATCCACGATCTTATCCTGAAGCGTATAGTCTACCGCTTTATCCAGGCTTACCAGCGCTTTTTGCTCCACGTCATGAAGCATATCCTTAAGGTTGGCGTTTACCTCATCGATGGTGTAGACGTTGGACGGGTGGAATGGCATCGCGATCATTGGCTTGATCTCGCTTAAGTTCACGTATACCATGTCATCATAATATGTAATGGCTCCCGGATTCAGTTCCCGATACTCTTCCACTCTTCCGTGGATGTCATAGAATTCCTTAATCTTCTCGTCCGTCCGCCAGATCGAAGACAGACAGGTGGTCTCCGTTGTCATAACATCTATGCCGATACGGAAGTCGGCGCTTAATTTGGAGACTCCCGGTCCTACGAACTCCATAACCTTATTGTTCACATAGCCATTTCCAAAAGTCGCCCCGATGATCGCAAGCGCCACGTCCTGCGGGCCTACGCCTACTGACGGCTCGCCATCAAGGTAGATTCCCACCACGCCCGGCATCTTGATATCATAGGTCTTATTCAGGAGCTGCTTTACCAGTTCCGGCCCTCCCTCTCCCATAGCCATGGTGCCCAATGCGCCATAGCGGGTATGGCTGTCGGAGCCAAGTATCATCTTTCCGCCGCCTGAAAGCATCTCGCGGGCATATTGGTGAATGACTGCCTGATGAGGCGGCACATATACGCCGCCATACTTCTTGGCACAGGTAAGGCCAAACATATGGTCATCTTCATTGATCGTGCCGCCGACCGCGCACAGAGAATTGTGGCAGTTTGTCAAGACATAAGGAATGGGGAACTTCTCAAGGCCAGACGCCCTTGCTGTCTGGATGATTCCTACAAACGTAATGTCATGGGAAGTCAGCTTATCAAATTTAATCTGAAGCCTCTCCATGTTCCCTGACGTATTGTGGGCTTCAAGGATCCTGTATGCCATCGTATTTCTGGCTGCCTCTTCCTGGGATACTTCCTGCCCGGTCTTTGCCTTTGCCTCTTCGGCGCTTTTAGCGATCTCTGTTCCATTTAACAGATAGACTCCTTTGTCAAACAGTTTCACCATATCTTGTCTCCTCCTAATCATTCATATACTTCATGTGATCTGCTACCATCATGGCAATCTTGAATGTCAGCGCATCCTCAAACACGCGGACATCCAGTCCTGTCTTCTTCTGGATCTTCTCCAGCCTGTACACCAGCGTATTGCGGTGCACGTACAACTGCCTCGCAGTCTCGGATATATTCAGGTTATTGTCAAAGAATGTATATACCGTCGTCAGTTCTTCCTCCTCGAACTGGCCGGCCACATCCCCGTCAAACACCTCTTTTAAAAACATCTCGCACAGGGACGCCGGGAGCTGATGGATCAGCCGCCCGATTCCCAGTTCATTGTATGCCAGAATGTTTTTATCCACATAGAACACTCTTCCCACCTCAAGCGCCATATCTGCCTCTTTGTAGGATCTGGATACCTCTTTTAACTCATCCACGATGGTTCCGTAAGATACCCGGACGCTTACCATGGCTTCCATATTCAGCGTATCCACAAGCACTTTCGCTATCTGGTTCAACTGTCCATAGCCATCCGTATTCTCAAGGGCCTTTACCAGGATTACATGCCTCTCGTCAACGGCTGTCACAAAATCCTTAGTGCCAGTGGCATATAGCCCCTTAAGCGTCTCCAGAATCAGGCTCTCGCCCTCATTCTTGGCCTCGATCAGAAATACCGTCCGTTTAAGTTCTGTCGGAATCTTCATCTTCTTCGCCTGGTTATATACATCTACCAGCAGCATATTATCCAGAATAAGGTTCTGGATAAAACGGTTCTTATCCATTCTCTCCTTATATGCATACAGAAGGTTGGCAAGCTGGCTGGCTCCCATCTTTCCCGCTATGGACATCTGGGGATCCTGCCCCATCAGCGCCAGTATATAGGCCGGCTCGTCTTCGTCGCATACAAGGAACAGCCCGGCGGCGGCGTCCTCCGCCTGTTCTGGCTCTTTAAGCGCCTTCCGGCAGAAAGAGGCCACCTCTTTTTCCAGCCCCAGCATCCTTTCGCTGGTCATTACAAGACATTTGGCATCCATATCCCAGACGCCGCACTCAAGCCCTGTAATACGCTTTATATCCTGTACAGTTTTATGCAATATCTGATTCGATAACAATCGTTACCCTCCTGTTCTGCTAAATGCATGTTCTATTCTACCATATGTTAGAAATCATGTCTAATATTTTGCCCTTAAGTCCCCCAATCATCAGCATGTCCGTACTTTTCCTACATTATAGCACAAAATTTTCTCCGGCTTAACACAATTGTCTCCTTATCATTATTATGATATACTTTAAGAAAAAATAGGAGATGGAAAAATATGTCAATCAGCAATACGAAGACATCTAAAAAAGAATTAGCTTACATACAGATCAAGAATTCCATTATGAACAATGAATTTACTTCGGATACCTCGCTGACTGAAGCCTTTTTATGCGAGCGCTTCGGCTTTAGCAGAACTCCGGTCCGGGAAGCTTTGCAGCGTCTTGCCAGCGAAGGATTCGTTTCCTTTTATCCTGACAAGGGCTTTTTCGTTGCCCAGTTAAGCCTGGAAGATTTCCTGCAGATATATGAGATGAGGGAGGCCTTGGAGGGAATGGGCGCCCGTCTTTGCACTATGAGAATTACAGCAGCCGAACTAAAGAATCTGTCCAGCCTGCTCGACCAGTGCATCGATAGTTATAATAAAAATGATCTCGTAAAAGCCATGGAATATGACATGGAATTTCACCGCCTAATCATACACGCTTCCAAGAACAGTCGCATGGAGGCGACCATCAAGAACCTGATCGAGTTAAGCAATTGCATCGTAGTAAAAGCGGATCGCGAGATCACCAGCCAGTCCATAGAGGAACACAGAGTCCTGCTGGAAGCTATTCAGAATAGTAATGAAGCGCTGGCAGAAGAATTGATGCGAAAGCATGTTGTTACTTCTAAGAAATATCATTTTAACCGTTATTATATGGGAGAATATAATTAACTCGCCGCAAGGAAAGCCAGGATATGCACGCACTGCATACCCTGACTTTTGTATTTTATATGGCATCTATTCGTAGTATTTCAAAAGCGCCTGCATGCCAGCCTCGTTAAGGCCCGCATCCGCCAGCCTCTCATATTCATGTAGAATATCTTTAAGAACCGGCAGGTCGAGCGAGATCGCATCTGCTTCTTTAGCAGCAATGCGCATATCCTTTACAAAATGCTTTATAAAGAACCCGGCGCTAAAGTCTCCCTCCAGCATCTTCGGACCATTAATATCCAATTGCCTGCTGGCAGCCGCGCCTGTAGATACGGCCCTGTAATAGGCATCCGTATTCAGGTCATGGGCTTTGGCGTACGCCACCGACTCGGCCATGCCGGCCAGTATGCCCGCAAGCAGAATCTGGTTTGCCATCTTTGTATGCTGGCCACTTCCAATCGGACCCTGATAGTTTATATTGGAGCCCATGCAGGAAAGCACCTTGCGACACGCTTCGCAGTCCTCTTCTTCGCCGCCTGCCAGAATCGACAGAATTCCATCTCTGGCTCCCGTATCTCCGCCGGTTACTGGCGCGTCCATAAAATGAAGGCCCCGTTCCTTCGCCTTTTGGAAGATGATTTTTTCAAGGCTTGGCTCCGTAGTGGTCATATCAACCAGATACGTTCCTTCATCCGCATTCTCTATGATTCCGCCTTTCCCCAGATATAGCGCCTCCACAACAGCCGGAGTCGTCACCATCGTGATAACTGCATCCTGCTTCTTCACGGTATCTGCCAGGCTGCCCCTGTAAAAGGCTCCTTCCTCCACCAGATCTTCTACCGCCTCGCTTCTTACATCATATACCGTCATCTCATATCCATTTCGCATCAGATTGCGAATCATCCATTTACCCATGATTCCCGCACCAATAAATGCTATTTTCTCCATATTGCCTTCCTCCTCAAACTTGAAGCCTTCTCTGCTATCCTATCTAGATAACTACTTCCTCTTTTGTATCAATGGCTTCTATCATCGCCGGGATTACTTCATTAAGATCTCCCACAATTCCAAAATCACACACTTTAAAGATAGGAGCGGCCGCATCCTTATTAATTGCAACAATGTACTTTGATTCCTCCATGCCAGCCAGATGCTGGATCGCGCCAGAGATGCCGCAGGCAATGTAGAGCCCGGGCCTAACTGTAGTGCCTGTCTGCCCGACCTGATGGCTGGCATCAATCCAGCCTGCGTCCACGGCTGCCCTGGAGGATCCTACTTCTCCACCCAGTTTCTCCGCCAAGGCCCGAATCAGCCCAAATCCTTCCGGACTTTTTACGCCCCGGCCGCCGGATACGATAATTTCTGCCTCTGTCAAGTTCACCGCCTTCTTCTTTTCTTTCATGATTTCCAGCAGTTCTACCCGGATATCACTGGCTTCCAATTCGGGGGTAAGTTCCAGGATCTTTCCGTATGCTTCCGGGCTGCTCTTTGCTTTTTCCATTACGCCGGGCCGCACGGTAGACATCTGCGGACGATTCCTTGGACATATGATGGTTGCCATTAAGTTGCCTCCAAAAGCCGGTCTTGTCATTAATAACTTTCCATCCTCTTTGTCAATTTCTAATCTGGTGCAGTCAGCAGTCAGTCCCGTCCCGATTCGCGCCGCTATTCTGGGTCCCACATCCCTTCCAATACTAGTGGCCCCAACAAGCACGATCTCCGGCTTTTGCTGAAGAATCGCATCCGAGATAGCCTTCGCATATCCCTCCGTGGAGAAATGCTTTAACAGCGGATGCTTCAGATAAAAGATGCCATCTACGTGATAATGGAGTAGTTTTGCTATTTCTTCATCAATGTCATATCCTGGTACCGCCACATACAATTTTTTCCCGGCCTCATCCGCCAGTTTTCTTCCTTCTCCTATCAGTTCAAGCGTAACCGGATGAAGTTTTCCTTCTCTTTGCTCGCCAATCACCCAGATATCCTGATATTCGTCCAGATTAATGTCTTGATTCACTTTTGCTCTTGCCATATCCGTTCCTCCTATATCAGTTTCAGGCTTGAAAGTTTATCTACAAGCATAACCGCCTTCTCTTTCCCGTTTAGCCCTTCCATCATCTCTGTATGCTTCTCCTTTATGGGTACAAATGACCGGAATACATTGGTCGGAGAGCCTTTCAGCCCGATCTGGGTGTGATCTATATCCAAATCATCAAGCGCCAGCGTGCCAATCACATCCTCTCCATCATAATATTTGAATATACTGCTAATCTTAGGATACCTAGGCTGGTTCAATTCCTTGATCGCCGTAAAAAGAACCGGCCCTTTGACTGCCATCCGATAACTGCCAGTCTCTGTATGCCTGATAACTTCAAATCCCCCGGGGCCCATCTTTATTTCTTTTACATATGTAATCTGCGGAATTCCCAGAAATTCAGCGATTTCCGGCCCTACTTGGGCTGTATCCCCGTCGATCGCCTGCCGTCCGCAGAATATTGCATCGTATGGCCCCGTCTTTTCTATGGCTGCTGCCATGATCGTCGCCGTCGCCCATGTGTCGGATCCTCCAAAGGCCCGATCCGATACCAGCCATGCCTCATCCGCTCCCATCGCCAGCGCCTCTTTTAGCGCGGCTTTCGCTTGCGGCGGCCCCATGCTAAGGACGGTTACACGGGCTTCCTCTTCTTCCTTTAGTGCCAGGGCTGCTTCAAGGGCATTCTTATCATCCGGGTTGATAATGCTCGGAACTCCTTCCCGGATCAGCGTGCCAGTTTCCTGGTTAATCTTAACTTCGTTGGTATCCGGTACCTGCTTAACGCATACTGCTATCTTCATAATGTCCCTCCTATTTGCCCAGCATTGCTCTGGATATAACCACCTTATGGATCTCGGAAGTACCCTCGTATATTTCTGTAATCTTGGCATCCCGGTACATCCGCTCCAGCGGATAATCCTGCATATAGCCATAGCCGCCATGAATCTGCAGTGCAAGATTTGTTACAAAGCGGGCATTCTCAGAGGCGTTCAGCTTTGCCATCGCCGCTTCCTTCGTATAGGGCTTACCCGTATCCTTAAGGGATGCCGCATAATAGACCAGCCATTTGGCTGCTTCCGTCTTTGTCGCCATATCCGCAATGTACCACTGGATTCCTTGCAGTTTTGCAATCGGCTTGCCAAACTGGACTCTTTCCTTTGCATACTTGACTGCCAGTTCCAGGGCTTCCTCCGCCAATCCTAGGGCCTGGGCGCCCACGCCGATTCTTGCGCCATCCAGCGCCGACATGGCAATCCCAAATCCTTTTCCTTCTTTTCCTACCAGATTCTCTTTCGGTACCCTACAGTTGTCAAAGATAAGTTCTGCCGTCTCTGAGGCATGGATACCCATTTTCTCTTCGACTTTTCCTACGCCAAAGCCGGGAGTCCCTTTCTCTACTAGGATACAGCTCATTCCTTTCAGCCCCTTCTTCGGATCCGTCAGGGCAAATACCAGAACCACATCCGCCTGGCTGCCTCCCGATATAAAGCACTTGGTTCCATTTAGCACATATTCTCCTGTCTCTTCGTCAAGCATGGCCGTCGTCTTTGCCGCTCCCGCATCAGACCCGGCATCCGGCTCTGTGAGTGCAAAGGCTCCTAGGCAGCCACCCCTCACAGCCGGGGGAATGAACTTCCTTTTTTGTTCTTCGGATCCAAAATGCAGCAACACTTGGGGAAAAATAGAATGAATAGACAAGATTGCCGCCGAGGCTGCGCATTTCCTGGCAATCTCAGAAACCACGATAACCTTATCCACGTCCGTACCGCCGCATCCGCCATATTCTTCCGGTATTGATATGCCCGTAAGCCCCAGATCTGTCATCTTCTGAAACGTCTCTGATGGAAATACGCCCGTCTTATCAATCTCTGCAGCAATCGGCTCAATCTCCCGCTCTACGAATTCCCTTACTACCTTCTGCAGCATTCGCTGCCCTTCTGTCAAATTAAAATCCATACATTCCTCCTGTCCGATATATGGCAGTTCTACGCCTTAACTACCGTTACAATGCCATCATCCATCCATCTCAGGATATCTTCCCGCGGATATCCCAATTCTGCCAGAATCTCCTCGGAATCTTGTCCCACAAGCGGCGCATCGTAGTCATTTCCTGCCTTGACGCTTCCAAACTTGACCGGCGTTGCCGCATACATCGTCTTGGTGCCGTCCCGATTGCTGCGCTCCATAATATACTGATTTTCAATCGCCTGTGGATCACTCAGCACATCTTTCACATGCTGTATCCTTTCATGTGCAATATCCGCCTTTGTCAGTCTCTCCACCATCTCATCCTGCGTATGCTTCCTAAATTCCTGATCCAGAATTCGAATCAGAACTGCGGCATTCTTCTTCGCTTCGAGCGTGGTAGATAATCTGTCATCTTCCGCCAGGTCCGCCCTGTCAAGAACCTGATCGCAAAGAATCCTGAAATACCGCTCATGCTCCAGTATGCTTAAAAATATCCATCTTCCGTCTTTGCACTGATAAGAATTGATTACTGGGGATATGGCTTCTTTCCTGGATTTGGGATATTCATCCTCATATTGGGTGGATGCTACCAGGGCGCCTACATTCCAGATGGCCTGCCCGAAAAGAGATACCATTACTTTATCTCCTTTTCCGGTTCTAAGCTTCCGATATAAAGCCGCACAGATTCCTCCCGCAAGACTGCAGCTGGTCACGCTGTCGCCGAATGCGATTGGCGGATTGATGGGATTTGTATCCCTCTCTGCAATATCCATCATCGCACCACTGCGCGCCCAATAGGCTACCGTATCAAATCCCGGGTTATCTTTGGCCGGGCCATAATCTCCAAATCCATTTACCTGTGCCCATATCAAATGGGGATGTCTGTCACACAGCGACTCATAGTCCAGACCCAGCCGTTTTAATGCTCCGGTTCGATAACTGGTAACCAAGACATCCGATTTTCCCAGCAGACGGTCCATAATCTCTTTACCTTCTGCTGACTTTAAATTGACGGACAGGCCTCTTTTATTAGAATTATATGTGGTATAAAATGGGTTGCAATCATTGTCGGCGGGGCAGGTCATGCCTGCCCCCGTCCCCCTTCCCGGATCTCCAAATGCCGGCTCTACCTTGATTACATCGGCACCCCAATCAGCCAGAATCTTTGCCGTTCCGGGACCTGCGACAAAATATGTCAAGTCTACAACTTTTACGCCCTCTAATGGTTTATTCAGCATAATGCTCCTCCGTCCTGCCACTATCTGTTGCGAAACTTTGCCTTTCTTTTCTCCAGAAATGCTTCCATTCCTTCTTGTTTATCATCTGTTCCAAACGTTATGCCGGCGATATCCTTCTCCAGCTCCAGCCCCTTTCCCAGATCCATGTCCGCGCCCTTCGTGATCGCGACCTTTGCATACCGGACTGCCATTGGCGCTTTCTCCGCGATCAGCCTCATGATATCCATCGTTTCTTCTTCCAGCCGTTCTCCTGGCACAACCTTATTTACAAGGCCTATTTCATATGCTTCCTGGGCTTTTACTTTTCGTCCGGTATAGATAAGTTCCTTGGCACGCCCTATTCCTACCAGTCTTGTCAGCCTCTGGGTTCCGCCAAAACACGGAATCACCCCCAGGTCTACCTCTGGCTGTCCAAATACGGCTTTTTCGGAAGCTATACGGAAATCACAGGAAAGGGATAATTCGCATCCGCCGCCCAGAGCATACCCGTTCACCGCAGCAATTACTGGCTTTTCCAGCGCCTCGATCCGATTGAAGACCTTCTGTGCATAACCTGCATAGTTCCTGGCATCCTCACATTTATAGTCCTTCATCTGTACGATGTCCGCCCCCGCCGCAAAGGCTCTGCCTTCGCCTGTGATGATGACGCCCAGAATATCCTCCGTATTCTCCAGACTCTCAAATATCAGATCCAGTTCTTCCAGCGTCTTACTGTTCAGCGCATTCAGCGCCTCGGGCCTATTCAATGTAAGCAGCGCGATCTGCTCTCTCATCTCGCACCGTATGTTGCTTAATTGATTCATGATCTCATAAACTGTTGCCATAGCATTCCCTCCCAAGCCCTGTCTATCCTACAGATGCTCATAGAATCCTGTGCGTTTTAACGTATCAATCGGCTGCCACCCTTCGCTTCCCGGCTCCTTCAGGCAAGGCTCTATCTCCTCTTCCTTGCGCATGGTCACCTTTTCCGTCGGAGGAACCGTACCTGCAGGATAGGCCTCTAGTATCTCTTCGCAAAGAATCGTAAGATACCTGAGGATCGCCGCAATCGGACGCTTTCCTTTCTGGGCCGTGGCAATGGATGGCGTGCCAATCACGCCGCCGGGCGTGGCTTTCCATTCAATCGTATTATGTCCTTGGCTCTGCGCCCAGGTGGCTCCGCGGCGGAGGGTATCGCAGGACTTATCAATCCATCCGTCCGGAAGAAGTGGCTCGCCCCATGCATCTTTTACCGCGCTCATATCGATCATGTCCTTGAACATCAATAAGCCGCAGGCTGTCTCAGCCTCATCCGCATGGACGAAATGGGTTTCCATACTGTCTTTTTTATGTACCGGAATAAAGAATTCCCTTACTGCCCGATGCCATTCTACCAGCTGGTAGATGCCCGGCAGCTGATATCGCTTGCAGAATTCCTGAATCGCTCCTTCCAGATTCCAGGTCTGCCCATGGTTATTTACGAGAATAATCTTGCGGTAGCCGTCATTCCATAGCCCTGCCATCATGGCAATCACGCTCTCTTTGACAACATCATCCGGCATAATGACCGTGCCGGGCATTCCAATATGATGATACGGATGTCCGCCATAATTCAGAGGGCTGAACGCAAGATTGACTTCGCATCCTTTTTTGGCAGTATACCTTCTGACGCCTTCGATAATCTGGCTGGCATTAAAGGTATCAAGGCCCGTATTCAGATGCATCCCATGATTCTCCGTTGATCCGATCGGTACCAGCACGATATCGTTCTTACGGCGTTTTTCAATCTGCTGGCATCGGGGCGTATTCTGGATATAGCATCCTGGCGTTCCTAATTCGGAAGGGGAGGGAATCTCATATTCAGACAGAATTGCATCTATCTCCTCTTCGCTGGCATCCCAGATTTCCTTTTTCATTCTCCCTACCTTTGTATCCTCGAATACGATTGACGGGGTCTCTTCCACTGTGTACCACTTTGTTTCCTGCATAATTTTATCCTCCTTAATAATAATTAATTTACCAGCATATAACCTCTGATCAGGGCAGCCAGTTCCGCATATCCATCCAGAAATGATTTCAGGGTCTTCCTTGTTGCGCCATAGTCATCAAATTCCTCAGCCGCCATGCCATCCTCATCGTATGCTTTGCGGAAATCTTCGAATCGCTCATACAGCGTGTCAACATATTCTTGTCTTACAGGGTTGTCTATTCTGTTCTCTACGGCGATCCTGCTGCTATTAATCTTCTTCTGCCATCCATATGCGATCGTAAGCACCAGGTCGCCGCCAATAAATTCGCTCCAATGATAATGATTTCTCAGCGCTCCGAATAGAAGACGGGTATGATACTTTCTCTCCTGATAGATTCTATATGCCTTTTTCGCCACCGCTACGCCTGCCCATTCATAGCATTCCGGATCAATCAGTTCTCCGGACGCCTTGCCTACATCCTTAATCCAGTCATCCGTACGCCCTACCATGATCGTACACACCGGCGTCATTCCTTCTGTACCACGTCCCTCGGCCTTACGGCGGTCAAGCCCGCGTTCCACCGCCTCTGCCACCGCGATTGCCTGCGGCACCGTAAAACTTACGGTGGCATTAATATTCACACCCTGATAGGTTGCTTCCTCAATCGCTTCGATTCCTGCTTTTGTGACAGGTATCTTAACTTGAATGTTAGGCGCCAGAGTACTAAAGTGAACCGCCTGCTCCGTGATCTTTTCTGCATTGCGGTAATACTTTGGGTTGGTCTGCATGGACAGACGCCCTTTTTGTCCTTTGTACTCCTCGAACGCTGGCAGCAGCAGTTTTGCGCCTTTGCATGCCATCTCTTCAATCAGCTTCCAGGCGATCTCATCCTCTGTGGAATCCGCCATCTCCCGAATCAGTTCATGGATTCTTCCTTCCCATAAAGGCATCTCCTTCTTTAAGACATTAAGGACGATGCTTGGATTGGTAGTTGCCCCAACTGCTCCATTTCCAATCGCATAGTTCAATTCTTCGATGGAGCACGAGTCATTCCACACATCCGTTTTTCCTGTCTGGGATGTCAAGTATAATGGTGTTTTCATTCTTCTTTCTCCTTTCATCTGTCTGGCCTAAACTTCTAAAAGATACTTAAGTCCTTCTCTTGCCGCTGTAATCCCATCCGGAATCCTCAGGCACTCAAGGCTTACATAACCTTCATATCCAAGATCGGCCAGCGCGTCAAAGACCGGTTTAAGTTCAACATGTCCTGCCCCCGGATACATGCGGTTGCTGTCCGCAATATGGAAATATCCCAATGCATCGATATTTTTCCTGATACTATCTTCGATCGACGCCTCTTCTATATTCATATGGAAAACATCCATAAGAACCTTGGTAGCTGGCAATTCATAACGCCGGATAAAGTCCGTAATCTCTCCAGCCTTATTCATGTAGTTGCTCTCATACCGGTTGATGGCCTCCAGCATCAGCGTTACTCCCTTTTTCTTTGCGTAATCTGCCGCCTGCCTCAGATTCTCTGCCAGAACCGCTTCCCATCGGTCATATTCTTCCATATCCTTGATATCGCCTTTCAGACGCCCTATCAGAAGGCAGCTGTCTATCCTGGCTGCAAGGTCGACGAACCGTTTCAGCCGCTCTACCGCTTCTCTTTGTATCTTTTCATCTTCATGAATCAGGCAAAGTCCTTCTTTTGCGTATGCAAGCCCAGTCGCGATCCCGGAGATTTTGATGTTGTATTTTTTGCATGTGGCCTTTAATTCTTCAACATTAACGGTTTCAGGATTCTGAACATGGATCTCCAAAGCCGGATATCCTATCTCTGCTGCCAATCTTACATTTTCTATTAACTCATCCGTCAGTAGGACCGGCTCATTCCTGGCCGGATTGACTGAGCTTGCTACGCTGAACTTGAATCTGGCCTTCTTTCTCTCTTCGTCCATATAATGCTCCTCCTTTAATTGAGATTCATATCATTCGATGTATTGTATGCAATAAGTATACAATTACGCTTTTGTTTTGTCAACGAATTTACTATATTATTAAGCGTTTTGTGGCAGTTGTACAAATTATCTTTCAATTATTCGTGAATTATTTTTAAATTATTTATTTTTATAAAATACTAAAAGTATACATTATGTTTGTATAAAAAAGAGAGATTCCAGGCGGAGTCTCTCTTTTTTAGTTTACTTGTTTTCCATTCCCTTATACGTAAGCATAACCTTGCGGGCAATATCCTTATGATTTGCCGCCATATCAAACGCAGCGTGAATATCTTCAAAATCAAAATGATGGGTATTCAATGCCGCAAAATCATACTTATCTTTAATCTTAGACATGAATCGGATTGTCCTTGGGAACCATCTCTCAGGGCCTGCCACGCCTGCAATCCGCATCGTCTTCCAGATTGTTTTTCCAATCTCTACAGGAACCTTGCGTCCAATAGAATGCCCAATTACGCCCACTCTTGCGCTCTGTCCGGCAATATCGAACAGGGAGGCAATTCCTACATCATTCCCCGAGCATTCAATGACCACATCCGCTCCTCTTCCATTCGTAAGTTCCTTGATCTGCTCCTCCACAGGCGCGGCCGTAGGATCCACCGCCAGATTGGCTCCATAGCGGAGCGCGTTCTCTCTGCGTGCCTCCAAAGGATCGATCACAATAACGGTAGCACCTGATTCGGCGCACACCATGCTTGCACATAGCCCGATCGGCCCTCCTCCAATGATCGCTACCGTGTCGGATGCATCGGGATTGCAGCCATTATACCACACGCCGCCATACCCGACATTGAATGTCTCAACCCAGGCGCCAAGTTCATAGGTCCAGTCATCCGGTATCACATGAAGATAAGCCTCTTCCAGGATCAGATACTCTCCCATGCCGCCAGGAGAATCCGGGCGGAATCCTACCTCCCGCATATTTAGGCAGGCAGACGGCAGTTTTCCATCTTTGCAGTTCGCACAGTTAAAACAGGCCAGCGCGCACTCTCCTACCACTTTATTTCCCGGCGCAATGGACGTAACCGCGCTTCCAACCGCTACTGCCTCGCCTGCCCACTCATGCCCTGGCGTATAAGGCGCAATATCATAACGTCCCTCCGCGGATTTCCCCTCAAAGCACTCTACATCAGACTGGCAGATGCCGCAGGCGCCCAATTTGACCAGGATCTGATTCGGCAGCAGTTCGGGAAGTTCCACCTCCTCTATTCTTAGATCTTTTGGTCCGTACATAAGAGCTTGTTTACATTTCATAATCTGTTACTCCTTTCATTTTCGTTTTTATAATTCCTTGCGGCTCTGCCCGCCATAAGCATGCAGACCGCTATGCACACCGGAAAAATATTCAGCAAGCCTATTCCTCGCCAGAAATCAGCCTCCGCAACCACTCCCACCAGCGACGGAAACAGCATAAATCCAACTGCTGCCGCCAGCGTAATAATGGCTGATACCGAACTCTTATACGCCGGGTACCTTCCATTGGCAATCGCAACGGCAATCGGCACCACGCCGCCTGCCGTAAATCCGGCAATGAAGTAGGCCGATATATACGCCAAGACGGCATCCAGCGCCGTTGCGCCGATAATAGCCGCCCCGCCCAGCAAATTCGCGCCGATGATATAGCGGTATGCGTTGAATCTCTGCGAATATCTGGCGCAGAACAGCCTCCCCAGGATAATTCCCATCCACAAGGCATATATCGGGTAATTGGCTTCTGTCGTACATGCCCCCAGACAACTCTTCATATAAGACGGAACCCACATGGAACATCCGCAAGAGAAGCCGGTATAACTCATCACACACAGGCACAGGAAGAGGATGTGCCTATTTTTCAAAACTTCCCATAATTGGCCAGGCTTTAATGGCTCCGTCTTCGCTGGCGGCGGGCAGGCCCTCTGGACCCCGTAATACGCGCATTGTATCGCAAGGCAGATTATGCCCAGCGCCGCAAAGACCCTTCTCGCAGGCATATTTCGTTCTAGCAGAAACGCAATGATAAGCGGTGCCAGCAAGGCCCCCATCCCAAAGCACGCATGCAGGATGCTCAAATGCTTCGAACTGTCTGCAGGGTAAAGTTCGCTGACATATGCATTTAAAGTTGAATCCAGCAGTTTCGTACTCGCTCCAATTATAAAAAACAGAATAAGCATTGCCAGGAAGGCCATCTTAAGCCCCAGCGCAAGCAGCGAGGCACAGTAGATGCCCGCAAGCGCCTTTACCATATGATCCAGACGGATATAGGAGGCAAACATTACGCCCAGCAGCAGGCCAATTATTCCTCCCCCACCCTGAAACAGCGAGAATAGGCCGGCCTCCCGCAGCGGAATCTGATAGTCTGCCATAAGAACCGGAAGCAGCGGCCCAACAGCCGTGACCGAAAAAGCGTATGCCATCATCAGGCAATACAGCGTTCCTGCCAGAACCTTCTTCTTATTCATAGCATCATCTCATCTTAATCAGGTTCTTGCCTCCCGAGGCTTTCTGCGTGTCGATGATCGCCTGCTCTGCCTCGTCCAGAGTATATCTTCCTGTAATCAGTTTTCTATAGTCAAATCGCCTGGACGCGATCAGGCCGATGACATTCTTAAAGATCGCATCTCCTGCGTGTCCATTGCTGCCGGTAACCCTGCCATTTCTCCAGATCATCTGCGCTACGTTTACCGGCGCGGCGTCATTCTTAGGACTATGCGCGATATTTACAATGGCTCCTCCTGCCGCTACGCTTAAGGACATCTGCGGATAAAGGATATCCGGCTTGCCCGCCGCTTCAATCTGCAGGTCGCATCCCCATCCGTGGGTATGTTCCATAATCACCTCTCTGGAACCAATGCCCTGTTTCGATAATTCCACCGGATTGAAGACGTAATCCGCGCCAAACTCTTTCGCCATGCGCTGCCTTTCTTCATTTACTTCAAACGCAAATATCTTCGCCATGCCAGCCTGCCTCATAAGCGCAATGCACCCCAGGCCGATCGCGCCCGCTCCGTAGACCGCGCCGTACGTGCCCGGCTTGATTCCCCCGGACTTGATAATGGTTCCATTGTACGCGATACCAGTAGGCTCCACCAATGCCCCCAATTCAAGGCCCTCTTCTACGCCATACGCTTCCACGATATCGTTAATGCTCCACACGAACTTCTTATTCACCTTGATGTATTCAGCCATGGCTCCCGGAATCGTAGAACCAGGCTCAAGCAGGTTATTGCACTGGTTAAAATGATATGTGCGGCACTCCTCGCAATATCCGCAGTACTGCATCTCCTCTGCCGTCACATAATCCCCTACCTTGAATGTATCTACGTCCTTTCCGATTTCCACGATCTCCCCGCAGAATTCGTGTCCTGGAATCAGCGGAAACCGGGTAAGCCACGCAAAGTTAATATAGCCATCCTTATCCTTTTCGTGAACATGTCCATCCGAACCGCACACGCCGCATGAGGCAACCTTGATCAGCACATCATCCGGTCCTACTTCCGGCACGTCAATTTCCTGGATTCCATATGTAGCATCCTTCCAAACCATTGCGCCGTTTCTCACGATGCCGGTACGCTGTTCGAATTCGTCAAACACATACCCGGGCTTGGGCTCTCTTTTTGCATTTACAACCAACGCTTTCATCTTCATAGCATTCTGCCTCCATTCTTCTTATATCCGCATCCCGACGCAGCGCCCATTATAGACCGCGTCAATAATTTTGCCAATCTGACCGCTGTCGCCTGCATAGTATACCTTCGCGCCAGCCGGCTCTGCCTTTAATTCCCTGGGCCTTAGCCCTGCCGCCAGAATAATCGTGTCCGCCTCAAGTTCAAAGACTTTCCCCGTCTCCATATCCTTCAGCGTCACGCTTCCTTCAGCGATCTCTTCCACTCGAGTGCTGACATACTGGCTTACTCCGTTTTCTTTTAACTTGATCATCATGGTCGCACGGTTGTAAGAATCCATATCAGCGCACAGCTGCGGCAGCATCTCTATCACAGCAATATTCTTCGGCTTCGCCCCTTCTCTTACTCTGGCTCCGTATTCAATGTCTTCGTTGAAATTCTTGATCCTCTTGTATTCGATCTCTACCGCTTCATCGCAGAAATATTCTGCCGTCTCGCATCCGGATACGCCGCCTCCAATGATCACCACATTCTGGCCTACCCGCTCCGGAGCCGTAAGCGCCTCCACGGCAGTGATGACATTGTTCCCTTCGCTGCCTTTGATAACTCTCATAAATTCTGCGCCACAACTGATCACTACGGCATCCGGCTTTTCCTGATCCATTAACTCCGAAGTATATTCCCGCCCTGTCACGACTTTGACTCCGGCCTTCTTCAACTGGCAGTCATAGTAGCGAATCAAGTCTTTTATCCTCTGTTTTCCCGGTGGAACGGCTGCCGCGATCAAAGTCCCGCCGATCGCCTCCTGCTTCTCATACAGCGTAACGTCATGGCCTCTTCTCGCGGCTGTAAGCGCAGCTTCCATCCCCGCGGGGCCCGCGCCTGCTACAACCACTTTTTTCGCTGCATCAGCCTTTTGCGGCTCATCTTTCCAGATCCACTCCCTTCCGGTCCAGGGATTGATCGCGCATCTAAGGCTTCTGCCCATTGTCATCTTCGTCAGGCATTCCTGGCAGGAGAGGCAATATCTGACCGGCTCCTCATCCTCGCCCAGCACCTTCAGGCAATATCTGTCATCCGCCAGCAGCTGCCGGCCGAAGCATACCATATCCGCCACTCCTTCCGAGACGATGCTTCTTGCCATCTGGGGTTCCCTGATGCCGCACGCATAGATGACCGGAATCTTTACCGCTTCTTTAATCCGCTTTACATTTTCAATGTTATATCCTTCCAGGGGCGTCAGGCTGTACGGCCTGATGTTAAATATATAGGAAGCCGTCATTCCCGTCGATACATCTATGGCATCCACGCCATACTGCTCCAGCATCATCGCAATCTGCACCGCCTCATCAATCTCAATACCGCCCGCAAAGAATTCGTCCGAAGATATCCTCACCATGATTGGAAATTTCGCGCCAATTCTGGCTCTTGTCTTATCGATCACATTCTTTATAAAGCGAAGGCGGTTCTCAAGGCTGCCCCCATATTCGTCCTTCCGCTTATTATAGACAGGGGACAAGAACTGGGACATTAAATAGCCATGCGTAGCATGTAGGGTAATCGCGTCAAATCCTGCTATTTTTGTCCAATATGCGGCCTCGGCAAACTGATCCTCGCAGTCCTCTACTTCTTCAAGCGTCATCGCGTGGACCGGCTCGTCTACATAATGGCTGACATTGGAAGAAGATACCTTTCTCCCGATCGCTCCTTCTGAGCCATAGTGGGCTAATTCCGCCGAGATCTTTACGCCATAGCTGTGCACCCGATCCGTCAGGTTAAACCAGCCCGGCACATATTTCTCATCATAGATCATCGGCTGAACGCCATGGTTCTTTGGCTCCGGCACCACGGAAAGTGCCTCCATCACCATTAGCCCCACGCCCTTTTTGGCCCGGTCCGCATAGAATTCGATCATCTGCGGCGTAACTCCGCCAAGTTCGTTAGAATAATTCGAATTCATAGGCGGAAGCACCGTCCGGTTCTTCACAAGCATAGTTCCGATTCTGATAGGTTCATTAATGCTGCTCATACATATCCCTCTTTTCTTCCAATATCACTTTATATGTTCAGTTCTTCAAGCGTCCTTACCCTTACCGGAGCGCCGGTTTGAAGTGCCTCCTTGACCGCCAGGCCGATCAGCATAGGGCGCAGTCCGTCAATGCCAGTGACAGGCGTCTCAGTATCGTCCGCGATCGCCTCTGCAAATCGGGATATCTCTTCTCCATACGTCCGTTCATAACGCTGAGGGAAAAAGTACAGTGGCTTTTCGCTTTCTACCGAATCGGCTGTATAGAGCAGCGTAGACGTAGGCACCTTATTTTCCGTCCTCACGCATCCCTTAGAGCCAAATGCCTCGATTCTCTGATCAAATCCATATACCGCCTGCCGACTGTTGTCAATCACCGCAATTGCCCCATTCTCCAGCCTCATGATAATCACCAGAGTATCCACGTCTCCCATTTCTTTTAACTCAGGAAAGAAGTTCGTCTCTCCCATGGCATACACTTCAGTCACCTCGCTGCCGGAAAGGTAGCGTATCAGGTCATAATCATGGATCGAAGTATCCAGGTAAAAACCACCGGATCGCTTCAGATAATCAAGCGTAGGCAGGGCCGGATCCCGGTTGGTGCTCTTAATGATATGCAGATCTCCGATCTTGCCTTCCCGGATCATTTCCCGCACTTTCTTATGATCCTCATCAAATCTTTTATTAAATCCGACTTGCAGTTTTACATTATTTTTCTTTACTACTCTTAATGCGTCTAAAATACGCTCTACATCGAAATCAATCGGCTTCTCGCAGAAGATATGCTTCCCCGCCTCAGCCGCTTCTTTGATGAATTTGGCATGAAGATCGGTAGTCGTCGTAATCATGACCCCTTCTATTTCCGGATCTTCCAGGATCTCCCGATAGTCTGCGGTCACATTCTCTATCCCTACTTCTTTCGCCCAGTCTTTCACGGAATCAATATATATGTCCGCAACCGTCTTAATCTTTACATTTCCCGCAAAGCGCACGACGCTCTCCGCAAGTACGCGCCCCATTCTTCCGGCGCCGATCATTCCCAGTTTCACAGTCCTCGCCATAATAGACACCTCCTAGTCTTCCGTCTGCTCCCTTAATAGCCTCTCGTAAAAGGCCATCATATCATAATCCACCATCTCCACCTTCATCCCGCCGACCTTGTCTGCGTCAATGTAAGCAAATCCTTCTTTTGCGTCTCCTTCGATATATCGGAATCCTTTTTCTTCAAAATTATGGATTTCCTTCTCCAGATCGTCCACCTGGAAGCATATATGGTCAACGCCTTCTCCATGTTCTTCCAGAAAATCTGCATGGACGCAGTCGCCGGACAAGCATTCGATCAGTTCAAAGACAACCGGCCCCAGCTTGCACAGCGCCAGCCGGTTATGCTGGGGACGCTTTCTCCCGTAATAGTTAGCGGCCTCTACATCCGAATCCATAATGGCAAACGGTCCCATTCCGAAGTTCTTTTTATAATACTCCATAGCCTCATCCAGATCCTTTACGCATACGCCGATCTGTACCAGCCTCTGTGCGTCAAACATCTCCCACGCCTCCTTTAAGATGATTTTTTATTGCCTATCACATCAATAAAAACTGCTCCCACAAGCACGATGCCCTTAATTACATACTGCCAGGACGAGTCTACATTCATCAGGCTCATGCCATTGTCAATGCTAGACATGATCAAGGCTCCTATGATGACTCCCGATACCTTGCCAACGCCTCCGGATAGACTGGCGCCTCCGATTACCGCGGCGGCGATCGCATCCATCTCTCCCATAACCCCTGCGGAAGGGGTGGCAGAATTGATGCGGGCAGTCAGAACGACCGATGCCACGGCCGCAAGGCTGCCGCTGATGGCGAATGCGAGCATAACGTTGCGTTTCACCGGGATTCCCGAATATCTTGCCGCCTCCATGCTGCCTCCGATCGCATATACGCTGCGCCCATAGGTTGTCTTTTCCGCAATAAATCCAAACAGCGCGACAACCGCCAGCATAATAAGGAATGGAATCGGCAGGCCTTCATACCGGTTTAGATACCATACGATTCCAAATGAGGTGATAACAGAAGCGGCAATTCGAACCGCCGTCTTCCACTTTGGCAGAGGCTCCAGCCCATTACGGATTCTCGCTTTCTGCCGCATCAGGGTGGATACAACGAATCCTGCCGCGACAAGCGCAGCCAATGCCCACCCTAATTCCTGCCTTAAGTTGGCCCTTCCGATGCTGACAAATGCCTGATTAGTAACTGATACCGCTTTGCTTCCCGTAATCAGATACAGCACGCCTCTCCATGCCAGATATCCGCCCAGCGTAGCAATGAAAGCCGGGATATCCGCATACGCGATCAGTATCCCCTGGAATATTCCCAGCAATATTCCTATTACAACCACGAATGCGATAGAGCCTACAACTCCAAATCCCCATTTCAACTGGGAAAGAGCACATATACCACCCAGGAGTCCCATCATAGACCCTACGGACATATCAATATTCTTTGTTACAATCGGAAAGAACACTCCGGCGGCGAGTATGCTGGTGGTAGCCATCTGGCGCACCAGATTGGAGATATTCCGCTCTGTCAGGAACAGCCCTTTTGTCAATATATGCAGGAAGAATGCCAATATAATGAATACAAGGACCATCGTAAATGAGCGCATCCGATTCAAATTTTGTACTTTTTGTTTATTCACCGTCATTTTTTCACCTCTGTCTCTATGCCAAATGTGCAGTTTCATCTGATCCGGAACCAGTCGCATATTTCATAATCACTTCCTGGTTCATCTCATTACGGTCTGCACAAGCAACAATTTTTCCTTCACGCATTACGATTATCCGGTCGCTCATCCCTAATATCTCAGGCAGTTCTGAAGATATCATAATTACAATTACTCCTTGCTTGACCAGTTCGTTCATAATCTTGTATATCTCTGCCTTCACAGCTATGTCTATCCCTCTGGAAGGCTCATCTAGTATCAAAACCTTCGAGTCGGTCAGCAGCCATTTGCCAATTACTACTTTCTGCTGGTTGCCTCCGCTCAGGTTCTCAACCTTCTGCTCGATCGAGGGCGTCTTGATCTGGAGATAGGAAACATACTTGTCGGCCTCCGCCGTCTCCCTGCTCCCATTGATAAACATCCGGAATATCTTTTTTAAGCTTGCAAGCGTGATATTTTCCTTTATGCTCATTCCCAATACTGCGCCGGCGCCTTTTCTGTCTTCCGGGACATATCCGATCCCACACCTGATCGCATCTATCGGATTATTAATTTTCATCTCTTTCTTATCAATATATACCTGCCCCGTGGTCTTTCCGGGAAGTGCCCGGATCAGGCCTTGGATCATCTCCGTACGGCCCGCTCCCACGAGCCCCGCTATTCCCAGGATCTCCCCATACCGCGCGCAGAAACTGACATGATCGACTAGCCGCCGATTCTTTTCTACCGCGTCATATACCGTCAAGTTCTTTACCTCGAAGCCAATCTCACCGCGCTCAAAGTTCTCCTTTGGAAACAGATTCTTAAGTTCCCGCCCCACCATCATATTGATCAGCTTATCCTTTGTGATATCTGCCACGTCCTCCGTACCGATATACTGGCCGTCACGAAGCACGGAGACTCGATCCGCCAATTCAAATACTTCGTCCAGGCGGTGGGAAATATAGATGCATGAGACGCCTCGCCTTCTCAGTTTATTTACAATCGTAAACAGTATTTCTACTTCCCCTTCCGATAGCGAAGCAGTAGGCTCATCCAGCACCAGCACTTTGGCATTGCGCTGCAGCGCCTTGGCTATCTCTACCAGTTGCTGCTGTCCCACGCCAAGTTCTTTTATCTTGGTCATGGAATCCACGGTAATTCCCACTTCTTTCAGCGCTTCCTGCGCCTCTGCCTGCACTTTCATCCAGTCAATTACGGAGAATCTGTTCGGCTGCCTTCCCAGAAATATGTTCTCCGCTATCGACAGTTCCTGTATCAGCTCGATTTCCTGATATATCGTGGCAATACCAGCATCCTCGGATTCGCGCACATTCGCAAACTGCCTCTGCCTGCCTTCTACAATCAGTTCTCCTTCAAAGGAACCCTTCGGATAGATTCCGCTCAGAATCTTAATAAGCGTAGACTTCCCCGCTCCATTTTCTCCGCAGACAGCATGAACCTCGCCATACTTCACCTTCAGGCAGACGTTATCCAACGCTTTTACTCCCGGAAACGACTTGCTGATCCCTCTCATTTCCAGGATATTTTTTTCCATGCTTTTCTCCATAAGAATTCTCCTCACAAGCGTGTCTTAATAAAACAGGCCGAGCCCAAAGCGTTGTCAGAAAACGCCTTTGGGCACAGCCTGCCTAGCCATTATTCGTTTTCGTACACTTCTTCTTTTGTCTGATAGCCGTCTGCAATTATCGTATCGTCAATATTATCCTTATCCACAGCAAAACTTTCCAGCGCAATCGTGGGCACATCCTTATATCCATTATCCATCACGGAATTCGTCTCCACTTCTTTGCCTTCTATCAGTGCAAACGCCGCTTCCATACTGGCCTTGGACAATGCGCTGCTCGGCTTATATACAGTCAGCGACTGAAAGCCTTTTACAATATTCTGGCAGCCCAGCAGATCCGCATCCTGTCCGGTTACAACAACCTTTCCCTGGAGATTCTTATTCGTCAAAGCCTGTATTGCGCCATTTGCCATATTATCGTTGGCACAAAGAATTGCCTGAATGTCATCATTGTTGGCAGTCAGCGCATCTTCCGCATACTGCAGCGCAATCTCCGGCGACCAGTTATCGCAGAACTGTTCGTATACGATCTCTATATCTCCGGATTCCACATATTGATCCAGCACCTCATGCCAGCCATTTTTGATCAGCGTTGCGTTATTTGAAGCCTGGCCGCCACAAAGGAGAACGTACTTTCCCTTAGGAGCCTTATCTACGGCATAGGACGCCATCTTCTTGCCAACCTCTGTAGAATCGAACGTAACATTATAATCCAGATCCGCGTTCAGAACAATTTGATCATAGGAAATCACCGGCACGTTTTCCGCATGGGCTTTTTCTACGATAGGCTCCGATGAGCCATCATCCACCGGAAGCACGATAAGAGCGTCGCACCCCTGTGCCAGCAGATTCTCGCACTGGCTTAGCTGCTTGCTCACATCATCATTAGCAGACTGGAACACAACATCGTATCCCTTTGCTTCCGCCAATTCAATCATCATATCTTTTTCCTTTGTCCACTTTTCTTCTGCCAGGGTACGGAACAGCACTCCTATCAAAGGCTTATCCCCATCCTTTTTCGCATCCTTGTCTCCTTCATCCTTTGCTGGCGTAGAGCAGGCCGTCAGCAGAAGACACAATAGCACCGCTATTGATAGCACTTGGTTAAATCGTTTTTTCATTTTCATCTTTCCTCCTTTTGTTTTATTTAGTAATAATAGGCAATGCATAACTTAACATGTGCAAAACTTATAAGAAACAGCATGGCAAGGCTTTCAAGAATTCCCGGGACGGACGCTTTAAAGTCATGCATTTAATCTTATCGACAGCATTGGATGCAAGACCAAGGCCCTTTCTTAGATGCCGCCATATACTACTTCTTACTCCTTCCGGGCTGATCAGCCCGATTCCATTTATAGCCTGCATTGTCAATATATACTTCTCATTCGGGGTCTTTTTTCTATCTATTGTATGCATTTAGTATACATACTACCCTTAATTTTGTCAATCCGTTTTGCTTTATTTTAGCCACTTGTCGCAAAACATTATGATATTTTACTATTTTTTTGAATCTATTTTTGTGTATTCTGCAAGATATTTTTATATTTATGGCTTTTTAATGTATACAACTATTGCACAACTTGTATTTTATATGTTATACTATGATTAAAACAGGAGGTGGTAACCATGGACTTGGCTGCACAAAGATTAAGCAAGACAGATATGATATATGCTGATATCAAAAAATCTATAATGGGTAACGAGTTTTCTTCAGATACTCCTCTCACGGAAGTATCTCTTTGCAATAAATATGGCTACAGCCGCACGCCCGTACGCGAAGCGCTACAGCGGCTCCAGAACGAAGGATTCATTAACTTTATAAAAGGCAAAGGATTTTTTCTGTCTCAGATTGGATTAGATGATGTGCTGCAGATTTACGAAATGCGCGAGGCATTAGAGGGCATGGCCGCACGTTTGTGCGCAATGCGCGTTACCGATTCTATCGTGGAGGAATTAGATGGATATCTAAAGAAAGGGACTGCCTGCTTCAAGGAGGGGAATTCCGCCCAGGCCATGGAGCATGATATGATGTTCCATCGCTGCATCCTGTCTGCTTCCCAGAATGAGCGAATAGAGAAAACCGTCAATTCTCTGATCGAGCTTTCCAGCCAGATCGTCTTAAAAGCAGACACTAATATCACCCGCCAGTCTTTAGACGACCATCACAAACTCCTTCAGGCGATTCGCAATTCAGACAGCGATCTCGCAGAGAGTTTGATGAGAGAGCATATCTCCAACGCTAAAAAGTATCACTTTAATAAATATTATCTAGGCTATCAATAGCAGGCAGGCCCACCTGCAAAAAGCCCCCTTGGATTGCATCCAGGGGGGCTTGCTATTTTTGAATTAGTTTGTAATGGTCAATTCTGTCTCTTTGTCAAATACATGGATCTTCTCAGCATCCAGCGCAAACTTGACTGTATCTCCCGTTCTCGCTGTCGTTCTTGGATCAACTCTTGCAGTCATGTTGGATCCTTCATAATCAAAGTACAGATATACTTCTGCGCCAAGCATTTCATATACGCGGATGGTAGCTTCGATTACCGTGTTCGGAGATGCCTCAATAAACATCTGCTCATCATGAACATCTTCCGGACGGATTCCAAGCACTACCGCCTTTCCGTCGTAGCCGCCTTCAATAAGCCTCTTGCCCTTTGCCGGAGGAAGCTCGATCTCGGAAGGACCTGCAACAAGCCATACCTTATCGCCTTTTACCTTGCATGTAGCATCGATAAAGTTCATCTGCGGAGAGCCAATGAATCCTGCTACGAACAGGTTGCAAGGATAGTCGTACAGTGTCTGAGGCGTATCTACCTGCTGTACGATACCAGCATTCATAACTACGATTCTTGTACCAAGGGTCATAGCCTCTGTCTGGTCATGCGTTACATAGATAATGGTAGTTCCCAGTCTCTGATGCAACTTGGAGATCTCAATACGCATCTGGCCACGAAGTTTTGCATCCAAGTTTGAAAGAGGCTCATCCATAAGGAATACCTTAGGATCACGCACGATAGCACGTCCCATAGCGACACGCTGTCTCTGTCCGCCTGACAAAGCCTTTGGCTTACGATCTAACAATGGCTCAAGGTCCAGGATCTTAGCAGCTTCGCGAACCATCTTGTCGATCTGATCCTTTGGCACTTTTCTCAGTTTCAGGCCGAACGCCATATTATCATAAACGGTCATATGAGGATACAGGGCATAGTTCTGGAATACCATCGCAATGTCTCTGTCCTTAGGCTCAACGTCATTTACAATCTTGTCGCCAATCTTCAATTCTCCAGAAGAAATCTCTTCCAGGCCGGCGATCATTCGAAGCGTTGTAGATTTGCCGCATCCGGAAGGTCCTACGAAGATGATGAACTCTTTGTCTTCGATCTCAAGGTTGAAGTCTTTAACCGCCTCAAATCCATTCGGATACACTTTGTTAATATGTTTCAGTGATAAACTTGCCATTTTGAATTCCTCCTAAAAATACTTTCGTATCTATGATTTCGTTTCGTTCTGTTACAAAGTATATAAAAAAAGTCCAACTTGGGGTATGCCCAAGTTGAACAATTTTTTTCTGGTTTTCTATACAAGTTGACCAAGGAAGAATTTTACAGCAGCGCCTGGTAGATATCGCGCTTGCTTACTCCCCGGTCCTTGGCTACTTGCTTCATGGCTTCCTTCTTGTCCAGGCCGCGCTCAAGATAATATTCCATATGCGCTTCAATGTCCATTTCTTCCCACCGGGCCTTTTCCTCTGCCCGAATCTCTTCGCGGCTCTTTCCCTCGATCACCATCACGCACTCGCCTTTTGGCTCCTGGCTCTCGTAATAGTCAAGCGCATCCTCAATGGTGGTGGCAAATACCGTCTCATGCTTTTTCGTCAGTTCCCTGCATACGCTGATCCTGCGGTTGCCTAAAGCCTCATAGAGAACCTTAAGCGTCCTGGCCAGCCGATGAGGCGCTTCATAAAGAACCATGGTCCTGGTCTCTCCTTTTAGCTCCTCCAATATGGCTTGGCGCTCCTTCTTATCGGTCGGTAGAAAAGCCTCGAACGCGAATCTTCTGGTAGCCAGTCCGGATATGGTAAGCGCGGTGATACACGCAGCGGCGCCAGGCACGGCAGTCACCGCGATTCCGGCCTCCTGGCACATATGCACTAATTCCTCCCCCGGATCGGAGATGCCTGGCGTCCCCGCATCCGTGATCAGGGCTATATCTTCCCCGCTTTGAAGCCGTTCTACCAGCCTGTGGCCTTTCTCTATCTTGTTGTACTCATGATAACTAGTCATAGGGGTCTTAATCTCGAAATGATTCAGCAGCTTGATGCTGTTGCGCGTATCCTCGGCCGCGATCAAATCTACCTCTTTTAGTATGCGGATGCATCTAAGCGTCATATCTTCCAGATTGCCGATCGGCGTTGCGCATAAGTATAATGTTCCTGACATGTCTTCTCCTTTAGCCCCTTTTTAATATTTCCAGAATATCTTCTGGAGAATTTTCTAGATGTTCGCTGGCAGCCTTATAAATTTCCCGGATATTTTCCGGGTCCTCTTCCAGTTCTTCCGAAACTACTTCCAAGGCTTTTCCCCTCAAGCACTTCTTTTGAACCAAAGAAATCAGTTTAAGAATTTCTCCTTCTTCCCTACCTTTTCTTTCTGCAGTCATCAGCCTGCTCTTCTCATCGGTTATTGCCATCTCCTGACGCAGATATAGATAACGTTCTGTTTCGCTCTGATTTATCTTGTCCATCACGTCTTTTGCCGCTTCCATATAAGGATTTCCTTTTGCTTCCATACAGACCTCCTCCCAACTTCTGGCTGCGATCATCCTCGCCCACCGATAGAGTTCCTGCTTCTTTTCTTCCTCGGATGTCTCTTCTAATTTCTTTAATTCTATCACATGGAAGATAAATTTACTACTATACAATTCACCGCTTCTCTCATCCATAAGCATAATCTTATGATGATATCCCCTATCCTCTAACTGATTAAAATCAAGGATTCCCACATGAAGGCATGGCTCTATCTCTCCATAGGTACTTCCATGGATAAATCCTTCTGTAAACATCCTGCAATTATAGAAAATACTCCTTTCCGGCCAATCATCCTGATATCGATTCTGCATTTCTATATTTATTTTTTTACAATTATTCAAGTGTACCTTAATATCTAAAATCCCTTCAGCACCATCTTGTCTTTAAATGTTTTCCGGAACGCATAGTTATTGGTCAACCGGATGTTAAACGGAACTTTACTGGCCGCTAGCCGTCTCAGATAGTCTTCTCTAGAAAGCGGCATTACAGCACTTTTCGTATTACTGTTTCTTTTGCCCATAGGCTGACTTCCTCCTAATTATTTTAATTTTCATCTTGTGGAATCTTTACATGGCGAACGCCAAATATGAATATAAGATTTTAAAGATATTATACGAAACAGTATAGTAGG
This sequence comes from [Clostridium] scindens, assembly GCF_019597925.1. NCBI lineage: Bacteria > Bacillati > Bacillota > Clostridia > Lachnospirales > Lachnospiraceae > Lachnoclostridium > [Clostridium] scindens. The sequence continues at coordinate 3,866,076 of NZ_CP080442.1, forward strand.
TAAAAACATGATTTTCAAGTCTTTTTTGCCAGAACTTCTCCCAATCCATAACAAAAGCAAAAGAACAGGCACTCCCTGTTCTTTTCTCTAGTCCATCCCATATATTCTCAACATTTCTTCCGTATATGTTCCATCCCGCTCATACGAGATGAGCGGCGGCTCTACTTTCATCCTGGGATTGCCTCCCCTAAGGCCTTCAAGCAGCACCATATTGGGTTCTTTATCCACGAATGGATGCACCAGCCGCATACGCTTCGGCTCAATTCCAGCGGCTGTCATCTTAGAAAGTATCTCCGGCAGCCTGAATGGCCGGTGAACCATATAGAATCTACCCTTCGGCTTCAGAAGCCTGGCGCTCTCCCTTAGAATATCATCCAGCGTGCACAAGACTTCATGGCGGGCAATATACAAGGCTTCATTTTCATTCTTCAGCCCATGGTCGCCGATCATATAAGGGGGATTTGTCGTTATTACATGAAAAGAGGCCGCCCCAAATATAGCGGATGCCTCTTTGATATCTCCTGTGACAATGTCTACCTTGTCCTGCAGATGGTTATGGCTAACGCTTCTGCGGGCCATATCGGCGCTTTCTTCCTGAATCTCAAGGCCGGTATAATGCGCCCCTTCATTCTTTGCCTCCAGCAGGATCGGAAGTATTCCTGTCCCGCTGCCCAGATCCAGCGCCGTCTCGTTCTTCTTTACCGTGGCAAAAGAAGACAGAAGTATGGCGTCCATGCCAAAGCAGAAGCGTCCCGGACTCTGTATAATCTCGTATCCTTTAATCATCAGATCATCCAGGCGCTCTCCTGGCTTTAAACTATTCATCATCCAGTTTTGACGCTCCATTCTTTTCTTCCAGCGCCTTTAGCTGCGCCAATTCTTCTTTGGATAGTTTAACATCCTTCTTCTTGCGTTTTGGCTTGAATCTAAGTTCGCTGGCTTTATACTCACGGATTTCTTTTTCATCATTATCCAGGGTTACGATGACCTTCACCTGCTGCCGCAGCACATTGACTGACTGAACGTCGCCTTTCAGGCCTTCCGGCGTGGTTACATGATCTCCATTAGAAGGAAGGCGGCTGTTCAATTCTTCATACGTCTCCTCCTCATTGGTCAGGCAGCACATCAGCCTGCCGCATACTCCTGATATCTTAGAAGGGTTCAGGGACAGATTCTGCTCTTTCGCCATCTTGATGGATACCGGCGCGAATTCAGACAGATACGTGTTGCAGCAAAGTGGACGGCCGCAGATCCCGATGCCTCCCCGGATCTTCGTCTCATCTCTTACTCCGATCTGTCTCAGTTCGATCCTGGTCCTGAACACGCTCGCCAAGTCTTTGACCAGTTCCCTGAAGTCAATCCTTCCGTCTGCGGTAAAGTAGAAAAGCACCTTATTGTTGTCAAACGTATACTCTGCGTCAATCAGCTTCATCTCAAGGCCATGCTTGCGGATCTTCTCAAGGCAGATGCCAAATGCTTCCTTTTCCTTTTCCCTGTTCTTTTCTTCCTTGCGGATGTCATCCTGGGTAGCAATACGGATGACCGGCTTCAGCGGCTGGGTGATCTTGTCATCCTCTACATCCCTCTGGCCGGTGACTACCGTGCCAAACTCAACGCCTCTGGCCGTCTCGACGATCACCTTGTCCCCTGTATGAATATTATATTTCCCCGGCGCGAAGAAGTATATCTTCCCGGCCGGACGGAACCTTACTCCAATTACTCTTGTCATATTGTTAATTCTCCTTTATTGTCAGGAACAACAGTTCCATTACCAGATCAAAGTTAACATTGGCTTTTAATCTGGCTTTGGCTTTTTCCAGGCTTTCTATAATGAGCTCGATTCCTTCATAGGAACTTCTCTTAGCCCGCTCTTTGATATATTTTAACTGGTCTTTGAATACGACCTTATCCATATCCTTGGTTGCTTTATATAATAAGACATCCCGATACCATATCATAATAATATCCAGATAGTCATTGATTTCCAGCTTATATGCCGTGATCCGGCTTACCGCCTGCACGATCTCGCTTAACTCCATCTCATTGATGTACTTCAGCAGCTGCACCGCCTCATCGCGGATCTCATTAAAATGTTCGGAATTCGCCAGCATAATGGCACGTCCCATATTTCCCTGGGCAAATGCAGTGCACATATCCGCCTTATAATCCGGAACCTGCATGGTCTCCATCAGATACTTCTTAATCAGGGTATCCTTGATATTACGCAGTTTCAGCATTACGCACCTGGAATTGATCGTCGGCAGCAGCGTATCCGCATTCTCTGTAAGAAGCATGATTACCGCATATTCCGGCGGCTCCTCGATCGTTTTCAGCAGGGCATTCTGCGCCTGGGGCGTCATCATGTCCGCCTGGGGAATAATGTATACCTTATATGGTCCCTGGTAGGGCTTTATCATAATCGTATTATTCACCTGTTCCCGGATGTCGTCCACACTTATAGAATTTGGCTTCTCGTGTGTAACCTTTATAATATCCGGATGGTTGCCGCTTTCTGCCTGTCTGCAGGAATGGCATTCATTACACGGATCCGGCCCGCCTTTCTCGCACAGTAATGTGGCGGCAAACAGATTCGCCAGCATCTTCTTGCCGGCTCCCCGCTCTCCATTCAATATATAAGCGTGGGACACCTTGTCCTCTCTTACCGCATTCCTGATATAATTAATAATGTCTTTGTGGCCAACCACATCTTTAAACGTTCCCATGTCGTATTTCCCCTATAATTTCTTCTAAGCATCGTGTTCTATTATCATTCACAAATCTTTTCTGTATTCCAAGGCTTTTCAGATTCTCTTCTGCGAAATCCTTCGTATCTGCAAGAAATCTTCTGCATAATTCCGCGTATTTGGGCACCTCCTGCTCCCGCTCCCGCGCCAGAGCCCTGGCAAGCCGCTCGCCGTCTTCTACCTCGATATAAATCGGCACCAGTTTATCAGGCCCGTAAAACTTCTGCATCTGTTCATAAGACTGAAGGGTTCCGATTACCAGATAGTCCGATGTACCAAGGTTGATCTGGCCATCATCAACGGTCGCATACTTCCAGATGCCGTGCACCGTATCATAGGCGCGCTGCTCTATCACCTTCCCTTGCTTCTCATATGCATTTAATGTATCCTCTGAAACGAAAAAGTATTCTACGCCGTCCCGCTCTCCTTCCCGGATCGGCCGGGTAGTATACAGCGTAATCGTCTGAAGCCAGGGCAATGCCTTCTTGACTTCCTTAAACAGCGTATCCTTCCCGGAAGAACTCTTTCCCATCATATAATAAATCTTACCCATGCATCCAAACCTCGATATACTGGTCTTCTTTCAATCCTTCAATAGCGAATCTAAGGTTACGATACCATTGTAACATATCTGCCGCCTCTTGTGATACCCTTTCTCCCGGTACGATCAAAGGACTTCCAGGAGGATAGAGATATGCATACTCCGTGGATATATGCCCAACGCTTTCCTTCCACGGCAAACGCCGGACCTCGCTTCCAAGCGCTGCGCTGATCGCAGCCTCATCCAGCATATTCTCCATCACGGAACTGTTATATACCACTTCCAGCCTGGGTAGGCTTGCCCCGATAAGCGCGGGCGTCTCTTCCAGACAATTCCCCGAACGCATCCGTTCGTCCGCCTGGGCATCAATCTCTTCCAGCGCCCTTGCCAGACGCTCCATGCCATCCTCCGTGTCTCCTATGGATGTCATTGCCAGTATATACGTCCCTGCTACCATCTCCATCTGCAGATGGTATTCATCCAGCAGTATCCTGTATAGCCTTTTGCTACTCATGTCAGCATGCCGGACGGATATGACGATCTTGGACCTGTCAAAACTCTCTGTCTCCACCAGTTCCAGGCGTTTCAACTGTCTAAGCCTCCCCCGCATCTTCTCCAGCATCTTGACATAAGGATCGAACAGTTCCTTCCTTCTGTTTTCCAGCATATCGATGCAGGAGTCTATGCTGGACATCAATACATAAGACGGGCTGCTGGACTGGAGCATCCGCAGATAATCCCGGACTCCCTTGCGGCTTGCAAGGCTTCCATTGATATGCAGAAGCGCAGTCTGCGTCAGCGCCGGCAATGTCTTGTGAAGGCTGTGGATCACGATATCCGCTCCCCTCGTATTAGCGTTCTGAGGAAAATATGGATGAAAGCCAAAATGCGCTCCATGGGCTTCATCCACAATCAGTGGTATGCCTTTTTCATGGACCGCTTCTGCTATGGCTTCCACATCCGATACCACGCCGTCATAAGTAGGCGACACGATGACCACTGCCCGAATGGAAGGATACTTGTCAAGAGCCTCCCTCACATCGTCTACGGAAACCTCTGTATTGAGCTGCGCACAATGATTGAATTCAGGATATAGATACACCGGATTCAATTCATTCATATATATGGCATGATACACAGACTTGTGGCAATTTCTTGCCACAAGTATGGTATCTCCTTTTTTGGTTACGCCTGCAATGGCGCTTAAGATTCCTACGGTACTTCCATTGATGAGGAAATGCGTCTCGTCCGCATGGTAGATCCTGGCCGCCCGAATCTGAGCCTCCTTCAGGATCCCCTCTGCATGATGAAGGTCGTCAAATCCCTCAATCTCCGTAATATCAATCTTATAGGGAACCGTGGACTTGAGCATGTCCAGATTCCGTTTATGGCCCGGCATATGAAACCCATAATAGTCCGAGTCGCTATAGTCTTTTAACTTATCATATATTGTGCTCATTATAATCTCTTTAATAATTCTTCTCTTTCCTTTTCAAAGCCCGGCTTTCCAAGCAGCGCGAACATGTTCTTCTTATAACTCTCCACGCCTGGCTGGTTAAATGGATTCACGCCGGATATATATCCGCTTACGCCAATGGCAAATTCAAAGAAGTAGAACAGCTGTCCCAAAGAGAACTCATCCTGCCTTGGAACATTTACAATAAGGTTCGGAACATTTCCATCCGTATGGGCAAGAAGCGTGCCATTCATGGCGCTCTTGTTGACAAAATCAACGGTCTGCCCCGCCAGATAGTTCAGACCGTCAAGGTCGACCGGCTCTTCCTGAATTCTGATCTCCTCGGCAGATTCCTCCACGTTCAGGACTGTCTCAAACATGATACGGCTTCCGTCCTGGATGAACTGCCCCATGGAATGAAGGTCTGTGGTAAGGTCAACAGACGCCGGATAGATTCCCTTCTGGTCTTTGCCTTCGCTCTCCCCGCAGAGCTGCTTCCACCACTCGGATACATAGTGGAGGCTTGGCTCGTAGTTTGCAAGAATCTCGATGGCTTTTCCTTTTCTGTGGAGAATATTGCGGATCGCCGCATACATAACGGCATCGTTGCTCTCGTACGGATCGCCAATCGCCCTCTCTCTTGCAGACGCCGCGCCTTCCATTAATTTCTCTATATCTGCGCCGCTGACTGCGATCGGAAGAAGTCCCACCGCCGTCAATACAGAGAAGCGGCCGCCTACGTCATCCGGAACTACGAAGGTCTCATATCCTTCTTCTGTAGCCAGGTTCTTAAGCGCTCCCCTTGCCTTGTCGGTAGTAGCGTAGATCCTCTTTGCCGCTTCCGCCTTGCCGTACTTCTTCTCCAGCATCCCTTTAAAGATACGGAAAGCAATGGCTGGCTCCGTGGTTGTTCCTGACTTTGAGATAATATTTACGGAAAAGTCCCTGTCTCCTATCACATCTATCAGATGCTTAAGGTATGTACTGCTGATGCTGTTGCCTACATAATAGATCTCCGGAGTCTTACGGATTTCCTTAGATACCATATTATAGAAGTTGTGGCGCAAGAACTCGATTGCCGCTCTTGCTCCAAGGTAAGAGCCACCAATGCCAATTACAAGGAGCACCTCTGAATCCCCCTGAATCTTTACCGCTGCTTTCTGAATACGCGCGAATTCTTCCTTATCATAATCCACCGGAAGGTCGATCCAGCCAAGGAAATCATTCCCCGCCCCTTCCCGGCCAAGAAGTTCTGCCTTCGCCTGTTCAGCGATCTTCTTCATAGATTCAATCTCATGCTCTGAAATAAATGTCTTTGCTTTAGAATAGTCAAATGTTACTTTATTGTTCATAGTGACCCCTTCCTTCCATCTTACCATCTTATAAATATGTACTATTTTATTTTATCAAATCGGCCACTTTTAATCAAGCCATAAACTCCTCCAGTATCTGCCGTATCAGCACGTCTTTTGCCACTTCTTCCTTCTCTTTTTCCCTTCTTGCCTTCCGGTCTGCCGATGCCGCTTGAATCTGCGGAGTCACATCCGGCACCTCATATGGTTCCGGCATGGTCGGACTGGTAATCTCCGGAGGCGTGGTAGGCGACGGCACTTCTTTTCTCGGCATTGGCCTCTCCGGCTCTCCCCTGTCGTTCTTATCTGTTCTGGAGGATTTCTTCGGATCCTCTTCTTCCCTGGCTGTCTTTACTACCTTTGCCGCCTTTTGGCGCTGAGTCTCCGGCTCTTTCTCTATCGCAAATATGTCCTCGTCATCCTCTTCCTCCAAATCCGGCACTACCCCAAATTCGGATGCAGGCGTCTCCGGCGCCATGACCTTGATCTCTTTCTGGTACGCCTTTTCATATCGATGCAGGCATACATTTTCCAGATAGTCAACCATATAGTTCTGCACTGCCTCCATACGGTATTCCTCGTCCGTGGTCAGATGGACCAGGTAGATCAGAATGGCAAGCCCGGCGCCAGCAGCCCCGGTCTTAATCACCATGTCGCCCATTCCATTTACCGCATACTCAAGAAGCGCCCCCGCCGCTCCCAGTATCAGGCACAGTCCGGCTGTGGCCTTCTCCATACGCCTCCAGCTGTGCAGCTTCATTCCGATAACCTTGTACTCATACAAGTACTTGTCTACAAACACCCTGACATTCTCCACCGTATCGCTGATCATGCAGGCATGTTCGAATTTGGCGCGCACCAGGCGCATGAGCGGGTGGGTGCTTTTATTCATATTCCCGGCTGCGCGCACCAGCTGTTTCAAAGTTACATTTGCAATCAGTTTACTCACAATCCCTATGACCGTCAGGATTCCCATTAGCACGAATATCACGTGCTTGTCCAGTATAATTTCTAACATAAAAAAGCCCTCCTTTTGCTTAGAATTATACTTGAAATTCCAAAGGAGGGTATAAAAACCGTTCTACAGATTCTGACCCCCGATATGGAGGAATCTGTCAGATTCTTAAGAATCTTCGTCCAGCCATAATTATATCATTGTCAGCAATTCCTTCATAAGCCTTACGCTGTGGGCGATCGCCTGTCTTTCAAAGGTAGGGTAGTCCATGGTCGCGCTGTTGTCAGCTTTGTCCGAAATGGCACGGATTATGACATACGAAACTTTGTTCAGGTATGCTGCCTGTGCAATCCCGGCTCCTTCCATCTCTACGCACAGTGGATGGAAGTTCTCCACGATCTTTTCTTTTGCCTTCCCGGATGAGATGAATTGGTCGCCGCTTGCCACCCTTCCGGTAAATGTGCGGATGTCCGGGTTCGCCTTCTCATTAGCCTTGGCTGCCTTCTGCACGAGTTCTTCATCTGCCGGAAATGCCAGCGTATCCATCCTAGGTATCTGCCCGATGGCATCCCCGAATATGGTAGCGTCCATATCATGGTGAAGGGCATCCGTGGAGATAACCATATCGCCAATATCTATTCTCGCATCCAGAGAGCCTGCGATTCCGGTATTGATCAGCATGTCTGCCCGGAACCTGTCCACAAGTATCTGGGCGCAGATACCGGCATTGACCTTGCCAATTCCACTTCTGACTACCACCACGTCCTTGCCGCACAGTTTTCCCTTGCAGAAAACCATGGATGCCTGCTCTACCGTCTCCTGAATATCCATATCTTCCTTCAATGCTGCAACTTCTTCTTCCATTGCTCCGATAATCCCTATCATATCAACCTTATCCTCCTTCTATCACGATTACTCCATGTTGGTAGTTTATCACAACTAAATCACGATGCCAACTTATATAGCATTTGGTATCTGTGATTCAAAATATTACATTTTTCTGAAATATCACAAAAGATATAGAAATCCTATGATTTCTTTGCTATAATCCGAATTGAATATTTATTATATTAATAATCTATAATGAAGAGCAAACAAGGGAGGCAATATTTATGGAATACAGACCACATGGTGTCTGTTCTCAACTAATTCGTGTAGAGTTGGACGGAGATATCGTTAAAAACGTAGAATTTGTAGGAGGCTGCAACGGCAACACCAAAGGTATCTGCAGCCTGATCAGAGGAATGAACGTACACGATGTTATATCCCGGCTGGAGGGCATCACATGCGGCTATAAGTCTACATCCTGCCCGGATCAGCTGGCATATGCATTAAAGAAAGCAATCAGCCAATAGGCATCGCTGCACCGGAAATCTGCGACTACCAATCTCCGGTACAATGAAAAAGGATACGAGGCCTAGCATATAACCTCGCATCCTTTTCTGTCCTTTTTGTCTTATACGTTTTTCTCTTGATTCCGGAGAGATTGTGGGAAGCACCGTCTACGACGACTTTAACCCGTCTCGTGGGTCTACGGTTTCTCAATGTAAGGTCGAAATTATTGTTAATAGTTTCTCCTGTTGCACCGCGGACGGCGCTTCCCACAATCTCCCCGGATATAGCATATTGGCATTTTTGTTTTCTAAATTTGTTTTTCAGATTGCAAAATGTTTTTCTTTTGGTTTTCTTCTTTTTCTTATTTATTAAATGGACTTTAGACTTCTATGGACTTTCTATATATACACCATCTGTAAATGAACTGCTCATATCATAATTAGCTGAGTGTGTAGATCGGACTCGATAGTAATACCCTCCTTCAACCATTAAGGTACGATTAGAGCCAACCCTATCGCTATCCGCCAATTCCTTTTGCCAACTATCATAAAATTCCCAGGCTGTATCACCTTCTTTTGCTCTTTCAATTATAACTGCAACTTTCACCTGGTCAACATTATGTGCTGCAATGGTGGTTCCACCCGCATATATCTTCCCGGCGCTTAATCGGACACACTTAGAATATCCTGTCAAAAGGTCTTCTCCTCTAGTAATATTTTGTGCATATCCTATTGATTCATCGTCATGGGTCAAATAAGAACCATCTAATATGGTTTGTTTAGTTGATGCTTGAGCAACAACTGATATTTTGACTGATATAAACAGCACTAAAATAACAATATAGAATGTCGATAGCAATCTTTTCCTCATCTTTCACCTCCATCCTCATAATTTTCTTTACCCTCATTTATATAAACACATAACTCGACAAATACTGACGCAATTTATTTCATAAAATATAAGTTTTTAACTATAGTCTCAAACTCTTCCTTAGTCATAGTCGCCACAAGGAAATATTCTAAGCCCATTTCATCAAAACGTGCGGAAAATCTATCTTCTCCAGTTTTTTTAATCTTATATTGCTTTATTTCGATTTGTCTTCCTTGCACTTCCAAAAAATAATTATCAATAATCTCATCTTCTACATCTATTCCCCAAGAACTATCTGAATAAGATGCATTGATAATGTAAACAACATTCCCTTTATCAAAATTATATATTAATTCTGCTGTTTGTATAGTCTTATCAAATTCCATTCTAGAAAACTTCATATTTTTAACCGAGTGAATTATTTTAACTGGTTCTGTACCAAATTCCTCACCAATTCTATTGTAGGCTTTTTCTTCGCTTTCCTCAATAATCGTTAGATTCTCATCACTAGAATTTATTTTTTCAACTTCTCTATCCCCGATCGCCTGCTTCACTAGGGTAACCACCCTACCAGGTCCGCCTATACTAGTCACGCTAATGGCCATAACCAATACAAGTGATGCCGCCAAGGTAAGATACAGCTTGCGCCGTTTCTTTTTACGCGTAACTTCGATTTCAACTTCTTTATTCTTTTCTTCCTCTAGTACCTTGTGCCCTACTTCTAATGCAAGCCTGTCTTCTTCTGATAACTTAGAGTATAGTTCTTCTCTTTCCTTCTCCTTGATCTGCTCTTCCAGTTTTGCTCTGAGTGATTCTTTGAACCCTTCCGGCATCTGGATGCTGTCATCCTTCAGGATTTCTTCTTCCTCTTCCTTCGCTAGCTGCTCAAAGTCTTCGGTTATCATGTGTTCAAACTGGTCCTTTTTTCCCTTCATCACTTACCCCTATATTTCTATTTATCCTTGATTAGATAACTTCTATATACATAACTGTCAACCCCTGCTTTAAATCTACTGTTTCTCTTGACCAAATCCATTGTAAACGTATAATATAATTATAACAAGTGTCCTTATGGCATATTTTCTACCTACAAACAAAATTGGGAGGTCATTATGAAACGTATAATCTTAACAGGCGGCGGCACCGCTGGCCATGTTACGCCTAACATTGCCCTTTTGCCACGGCTCAAAGAATTACAATATGATATCCATTATATAGGTTCCTATAATGGTATCGAAAAAGAACTGATCCAGCAATTTGGGATTCCTTATCACGGGATATCCTCCGGAAAATTGCGGCGCTACTTCAGCGTACAGAATTTTACAGATCCTTTCCGTGTTGTCAAAGGACTTGGAGAAGCGCGAAAACTAGTCAAGATATTAAAGCCAGATGTCATCTTCTCCAAAGGCGGCTTTGTCTCTGTCCCGGTGGTATTGGCCGGAAAGAGCCATCACGTGCCAACGATTATCCATGAGTCAGACATGACCCCTGGCCTTGCTAATAAGATATCCTTATCTTCGGCAACCAAGGTCTGCTGCAATTTTCCCGAGACTTTAGAGCATCTTCCGGAAGGAAAGGCCGTGCTTACAGGCTCTCCTATCCGTCAGGAACTGTTGTCCGGTGACAAGTATAAGGCAAAGGAATTCCTGGGATTTACCACTGACAAGCCTGTTATCATGGTTGTCGGAGGAAGCCTTGGCTCTGTCGCCGTTAACGATGCAGTGCGAGGCATCCTTCCCGAACTTCTGAAAGACTTCCAAGTCGTACATCTATGCGGCAAGGGAAAGGTTGACGAATCGTTGAAAGGCTTGGAGGGATATGCTCAATTCGAATACGTCAAAGAAGAATTAAAAGACCTTTTTGCATTGACAGATATAGTAATATCCCGAGCTGGCGCCAATGCTATCTGCGAATTGCTGGCTCTCCATAAGCCAAATCTTCTGATTCCACTTTCCGCCAATGCAAGCCGTGGGGATCAGATACTCAATGCCCGTTCCTTCGAGCGTCAGGGATACAGCATTGTACTGGAGGAAGAGGAACTCAATAAAGAGGTCCTTCTACAATCCATCCTGCGTCTATATGAGAACCGGGATTCTTACATAAGCGCTATGAAGAACTCCCCACAGCAGAATTCTATTGATACTATTATAGATTTAATAGAAGCTGTATCCAAAAAATAATCCGTACTTCACGTACTTCAGCACAATGGCAATATATAAAACAGGTGTCTCTTAGGCACCTGTTTTATGCTTTGTTCAAGTGGTCAAACTGTTCCTCGAAATGCTTCCGAATCCATTTCTTTGCTCTATACAACATACTATGAAGCGTCTCCAGTTTCACACCCATGATCTCTGCAACTTCCTTTTGCGGCTTTTCCAGAACATATGTAATTGTGACTGCTTCATACCAACTGGGATTAAGATCATACAAGGCCGAAAATATATCTTTTACAAGTTCCCTGCTTGCCCGTTCTTTTAATTTTCTGATAAATACGTCCTCTGTACTGTCATCAAAATCGGATGGTGCCTTATCATGCTTTTCATACAGCAGCTCATCAACCAAAACTTCACGTTTCCGATCTCTAATCACATTCAGTGCCATATACTTAGTTGTCAAAACTAACCACGGACGCACTGCATCAAGATTTACATGATCCATATTCATATACAATTTCATGAAAACACTTTGTGCAATCTCTTCCGCAGTGTGATGATTTCCACAATATTTTGCTGCTACCTTATACACAATCTCGACATTGTCCTCATAGATTACATCAAAGGCCACTTTTCCTATCGACTCCACACTCGCTTGTTTATCCTTCGCTTCCTTATTTTTTTATCTTTGATAAGATATCATTTTTATCTTCTTCTGTCAATTCGCCCATCTTCCATCCCAGGCCCACGCCGTCGCCAGTATGTCTTGGAATCATATGCATATGGAAGTGGAATACGGTCTGCCCTGCCGACTCGCCATTGTTCTGGACAATATTATAACCATCACAGTCCAGGATGCCTGTTAGCTTCGTAATCATCTTCTTGGCAAGCACAAGCGCTTTTCCGGCCAACTCATCATCTAATTCATACAGATTAGCATAATGTTCCTTTGGAATTATCAAAGCGTGACCTTTTGATGCCGGACTTGCATCCAGTATTACCCTGAAATCCTCATCTTCATATAATGTAGCTGTAGGGATTTCACCATTGGCAAGTTTACAGAATATGCAGTTTTCGTCCTTCATTTTTATCATCCCTCTTTCTTTAAAATAGTGATTGATTATTTTAGCCGCCAATGCTAAACTGTTAGTTCAGAAAGGGCGGTAATAACTATGTTTTCAACGACAGACTACGACAAATTACAACAAATCATGGCAGAAAGTCCACAGAAAAAAGAACTTCTCACACGACTCCTGGAGTCCCATCGCATGGACATCAGCACCATCAGTCACGAAATCCGTAACCCATTGACGCTCGTATACAGCACCTTGCAATTAATTGAATCCCAGCATCCGGAAGTATTAACCTTTCCTCATTGGGAAGGAATGCGGCAAGATATTGAATATATGAAGCAGTTATTAGAGCAGCTCTCCTCATATAACAATGGCGAGCGTCTGGAATGCGCTTCAACAGATGCACGAACCTTTTTGAGAAAGATCGCGCTATCCTTCGCTTCCACCCTTGTGGATTCACAGATTGAATTTACTTCAAAGATCCCTACCACGCTTCCACCCGTATGCATTGATCCTATGAAAATGAAGCAAGTAATTCTAAACTTGCTAAGAAATGCCCAGGATGCGGTTCTTTCATGCCCGGATAAGGATCATGCGGCCATCTCTTTGTCTGCTGCCTTCCAAAACCAGCAGGTCGTTATTACTATATCCGACACTGGCTGTGGCATCGCGCCAGAAGACCTGTCCACAATATTCGAGCCATTCATAACCCATAAGCAAAACGGCACTGGCTTAGGCCTTGCAATAGCCAAGCGTATCGTTTCGGCCCATCACGGTTCTCTAACGGTAGAATCAGTATTGGATAAAGGAACTGTCTTCACGCTTACGCTTCCAGTACAGCAGGATGCATAGCAGGAATCCCGTCACCAATCCGCCGATATGAGCCATATTGTCAACTCCTCCGCTAGAGTATCCATAATAAAGCGTAATAAAAATCATAAAGACAATGCCTCTGCCCGATATATCGCCGATCCGACCTCTGTTGCGGATTGCTACATATAATAAAGCACCGATAATTCCAAAAATTGCTCCCGAGGCTCCGGCAGATATGGCATAGTCTGCCAAGCGGATGTCCCACCATGAGGACAGGATATTTCCACCCAGACCGCTTAGAATATATATAACCAAAAACCTGATGCTGCCAATCTCGACTTCCAGGTTCCAGCCGATCAATGCCAGCGTAATCATATTGTTAAAGAGATGCTCAAAGCCAAAATGAAGAAACATGCTGGTAAACATCCGGTAGTATTCTCCCTGTTCGGTAATAAAGGGTACATACATTGCCCCATGTTCCAGCATAAAAAGCCCGTCTTCCGTCGCGCCTTGAAAGGACAGCAAAAAGAACACTGCCACATTGGCAGCCAGTAATAAAATTGTACATGGAGCCTTCATCTTCTTGCTATTCATGTATCACTTAACCGCTTTCTGACATCTCTTCTGATTTTATTCTCTATCAGTATAGCATAAGATTGAAAAATAGTAACCTCAAAATCTATTCTTTATTGATTATTCACAGATTTTCTTTCTCTATCTCATCAATAAGCCCCTGGATCATGCCCAGTTCCTCTTCCAGTATATCCGCAATTTCCTCTGCCGAACAGCCCTTTTTTAATTTTTTTCTGATTAAATTTTTAATGGCTTCCTGTTTTCCTATTTCTCTTCCTTCCTGCCTTCCTTCTTCCAATCCTTTCTGTCTTCCTTCTTCCAGTCCTTCCTGCCTTCCTTCTTCCAGCCCTTCCTGCCTTGCCTCTTCTTTGTCGTAGTACCTTTCTTCCCATGCCTGCATATACTTCACCCCTACTTCTTCACTGGCTTTTACCTTACGCACACGGTTATGGATACGCTTAATCCGTTCGCTGTCCATATCTGCAGCCACTTCATCCGTAGTGTCTTCCACATAACGCAGGAATCCCACTAGTTCTTTGGATACCTCGCCATCATTCTTTCCCCGGGTATTCAGAAATATGCGGACCGCTCCATCTTCAAGGCAGCATTCGGGCTCTTCCAGGCATCCAGCACGAAACGTGTACACATATCTGCCATATCCAAACAGGTCGAATGGAGTGATTATAATAATATACGAATTATTTAACTGGTTATAATCCGGAATTCCCGGTTCCAGAAGGCCTGCGTCTATCATAGACTGGTAATATCTGCTGCGCTTTGCCAAGTCCGTCCTTTTTTTCTGCTGCATTTCGGTGTTGTAAACTGACTTTTCTTCATCCATGGCGTATACATCCATCCGAACTGCACGCAGATGCGGCGATACCCTCAACTCTTTTTCCGTCTCATTTTGTTCCAGCAAAGGAATATCCCTTCCAAAGATAATACTGAGAATATCCTGATGTGTCTGCGGATCTTCCAGCACTTCATCAAACAGAAAACGGTTCGTAAGGTTTAACTCTTTTAATGGTATCAAATCTTTTGTTTTCCCCATATGTTTCTCCTTTATTTTACCACAATCTGATTCCTCTTAACAATCCATTTTCCAGATTGTATTTATAGTTCTTCTTCCTCTATATGCAGCCCATCCCAGTCGCCCCACTTAGGTTTTTTATGCTTATTGAGAAATCGTTTCACAGGCGTCCACAGGTTTTCTGTTTCTTTCATAATGGAACTTCCCATCTCCTGTTCCGTAATCCAGTCATGTTCCTTTGTATCATATTCCATTTCTTCTATCTCCTCTACTGTTTCTTCCTTTTCAGGATGTTTCAGGCATTCTGCCATAATCTTTTCCAGGCTGTAATTCTCTTCCATTGTGGCCTTATGAAGCAGAAAAACCAGGCGGACGCACTCCTGGTCTTCATAATCCCCCTGCCTGACAAAATACTCTGTCAATGTATGAAACTCTTCCCACAGGTCCTGATCTGCCAGAGGATAATAGCAGAAAAAGAATCTGCTCTCCTCATAGAAGATATATTCCGGCTTCAGCAAGATACAATGTATATTCAGCAAATACGCCTCCACTTCTTTAATAACTGCCTTGAACTGCGTCAGAAACAGCTTAAGGTCCTCTCCACTGATCTTGCTTCGCTCATACATTGCTTTCATGGAAACTTTCCCACTGACATCATAATCATAATAACTGCTGCCGTTCATTCCTCTTGCGCCAACCTTCAGAATCCCATCCAGCGAACTCGCCTTCAGCATCCGTATTTGATAGTCTTCTTGATATAAGGTATGTTCTTCAATTGTAATCTTACGTTCCATCTTCACTTCTCCTTCAACCTTTGCATATCCCTAATACGCTTCTCGGGTTCTGTGACTGCCGCCCTTTTTACCACGGATATCTTCATGCGCCCGTGGAAAGCAATAGCATACACTTCAATCTCGTCCTTTCCGACCATCACATTCGCCCGAGCATTGCTGGTCAGAATACACTTCCCTTTTACCCTCTGGACGAAAAGGCTTTCCAACTGTCCTGCCTTTACCCCGTCCTTTTCCCGCGCTTTTGTGCTGCCTGCCACAGCCGTCTCATATGCCGCGCCAGTTAAGATGAGTTTGTCATGGTAATAAAAAGACGCCAGGATGCAGCCCATAATCAGAAAAAGGATCATTGGCATAAGAAATGACAATTCTACCGTCAGGCTGCCTTTTAAGCAGCTTCTGCTTTTTACCCGCTTTTTCATTTTTCTATATGACTCTTCCCCCATTTATCTTCCCCCTGTCAGCACGCTAAGCAAATATCCTGCCGCCAGAAAAGGAATGAATGGAATCGTATGTTTTCTAGACATTTTCTTTGCCGTCAGACAAATCAAAGAGGCCGCAGCGAGGAGGCAAAATGTCCCCGCCAGCACATCCAGCACTCCCCACAGCCCCAGATATATTCCCAAGGCTAAAATCGCCCAACTATCTCCGTAACCAAAGCCTTCCCGCGTAACCTTGCTGACCAGGAGAAACAGAATTCCTACGCCAGCGCCACCTGCTGCCATCCACAGATCCGCCTGCCTTGTTATCCCCTGATAGACTAATGCTGCAATGCTCGCCATGACCAGGATATCCACAGGTATCCTTCGGAAATGAATGTCAATCACAGAAAGGCTTAGCAATATACCCATGCAAAACACCTGGCTTATTTCCCACATCTTGAGCAAGCCCCCTTTCCTATTACCTCTGACAGCGGCACTGCATAGACGGTTCGCTTTAGGCCGCTGCAGGATAGCGAACTATGGTAACGGTCGCCGGTATCTGTGATATACACCCCGCCTACAGTTCCTTTCATACAATGCTCGCATGGATGATACTTTCCACCGCCTTCATTTCTTAAAGCTTCTATCTCCGACTGGGGCACCATATGTATGGATAGTTCCAGGTGCGTACAGTGGTAATCACGGTGATACACCAGCCCAGTTTCCGTTACATAGACCGTATCATCGTCCTCACGTCCAAATCCCTGCTTCTCATAGCCTGTCCAAGCCTTGATACGCAGTTTTTCTTCGTGCTTTGCCGGCGGGATACCAAATACAGGGAGCGGGACGCGTATCTCATATGATGCCACCAATTCTCCGATTCCCGTACGGGGCGACATTCTGGACTTGTCACAGTGGATCCCTCCGCTGCCTCCTGATACGATACTCCTTTCCAGCCGATCCTGGCCGATCGAATTCACAACATCGCTCTCTATGCGGTAAGGCATTATGACCGCCGTGCTGCTGGCTTCATCTGCCGCTTTCTTTCCGGCTGCCTGGAGCCCGCACCGGACGGAGGCCTGGATTGCCATCGTCTCCATCAGATACAGAAGACTCACAATTGCGAGAAAAAACAGCGGAACCGCCATCGCCGCCTCCACGGTTACGCTGCCTTTCTTAGAGGCGGATGCAGATGTCCTCCCGGTCAAGACAGAATAGATAGGTTCTAAGGGGAGTATTTTACTATTCATGGTACGAATCCTTCTCCTTTCTTTTATTTTTAACTTTTTGTTGGATGAGTGCCTAAGAATCCGGAAAGACATCTGCATCCGCCTCTACTGATATCCAAAATAAGTTGGAAATTCATAATGGATTCCTCTTCTTAACCTGCAGACTGATCGAAACTCTACCCTGCTGATACACAAGTCTGCACGAAAGTATGCCTGTCCATATACTTTTCTCAGATTCTGCTCAATGATTCCAAGTGCCCGTAATCCAGATGTCTGTTTGGGCGCCAGAAAAAGCAGCATCCTCAGATAGTCTTTATATTCAAGGCCTTCCGGCGCATCGGCTCCTTCTTTCGTATCCTCTTGCGTCCCCAGAGTAAGAAGCGAAGATAACTGGAGCTGCCAGGTTTCCCTGGACTTTACCAGCGGCACGCGGTTTCCCTTTAGCATAGACCGAAGATCCATCACCGTCTCTCCGTAGGCCCATGCCAGAAGAATCGCCTGGGCAGCAGCGCCCGTGATGGCAGGGATGGCAAGAAGCGTGCACAGCGTTGCGGCCGCCGCCTCTGCTTCTGCCTTCATCTCTCCATCCGTTTGAATATACGCATAATTAGGAACGAACCTAAGCATCATTAATTTTCTTGCTACCTTCTCCAGATTCTCTTTGTCACTGCCTGCACCCGCCAGGATATACTCCAATTCATAATCTAAGGCTCCTCCCTTTCCTTCATCTGTAAAGGATGAGAAATTCTCCAGCAGATATTCTCCGAAAAGGAGAGAAGATACAGTTCCTCCCGCCTCCGCCACATCGGAAAAATCTCCATATCCCTCCTGCCTGGCTCTAGCGGAGAGCATTTCCTTTTCATTGGCGTGCTTTTCTGATAATGCCCTGTCTTTGGGCAGTATCAGTTCCAGCAATGGCTGGGCCTTCAATCGACCTACATGGTCAATGGGGTTCTCCTCTTTAGGCAGTTCGCTGTCATTTAAGGCCAACAGATCTTCCAAGCCTTTTTGGGTTTCAGCTTCCTCCTTTGCATACTCTGCTCCTTTATCCTGCTGCTGTCCCCAGACGGAAGTCATCCCCAGCATATCCTTGACCGAATCTATTCCATACTTGTGCTCCATATATGCGGTAATCTGATCAAAGAAAGATTGACAGCCCTGGTCCGTAAGGAACTGTATCCGCTTTATCTCCTGTTCCATATTTCCCGCACCATAATACTCTAAACGCTTCATCAAGTTCGACTGCTCATATTGCCCTGTCTCATAGCTTCCGTCCAGTGCAAATATATGGTACTCGTCCAGCAATTCTTTCTGGTATTCTGCGAACATGCACTCGACTGCCCGATTCATATCCGCCCGTCTGTAATTCTTCGCCATCTGTATCGAGGCGCTTTCCATCAATCCCCCTACCAATGTTATAAAGAGGATGAAGACCAGGCTTAAATATGCTGTCACTTCTCCGCGGACTAGATACCTGAACTTTCGCTGGTTATCTTCTGGAAGATTGTCTGCACCAGGCTGGTAAGCTGGGACTTGAATATAATGACCAGCCCAATCAGCACCACCAGTATCAATATAACTTCTACGACTCCGATTCCTCTCTTTTCTCTTAATACTTGCGATATATACCATATTTTCCACATACACGTTCTCCTCCTAAGTTTATCTCTGCTTCCGGCCTCACATCTGCTCGTTCGCTAGCCTGTTCCTTTACTGGCATACGCTAGATCTGCATAGATAGAAACGCAGGCACTATGACTATGATCAGCACGATTGCCAGCATCAAGAACATGGGAAGCAGCAATTTCGTGCCTGCCTCTTCTCCCAGCCTTTTTGCCCTGGCTTTGCGTTCTTCGAAAGCCTGGATAGATTCCAGCCGTAATAGATGAGTGAGGCCTTTCGTTCCCTTACGAAGATTCTGTGACAGCAGCGCCCCTAATCTGATATAAGGCTGTGCGTTGCATCTCCTTCCGAAATTCTCATAGCTTTCTGTCTCCATAACCCCGCTTTCCATCTCGTAACACGCCTTTTTCATCTCTTCATATGCATGTCGGGCATTTCCATCTGTCTTATGCCGTTCATAATCCTCCACTACTTTTTTCCACGCTCTTTTTACAGTCATGCCTGCCCCCAGGAATAAAGTCAGCTTATTGACAATTTCCGGATAGTCCAGCATCATCTGCCGCTTCTTTTCTTCTCCTTCCTTCCGAATGTTCTGCTGCTTTAGGGCATACAGCAGGATGGCGATCAATATTGCCATCACGATCAGGACCAGTCCCCGGTAGTCCATCTTCTTATAATAGGTGGCTGCCTTTCCTTGAATCTTCTCCGGAAGCAGCCATACCCTTTTGGTCTTGCTGTCTGCCTCCCGCTTCATAATTTCCTGCATGACCTGCTGCCCCTTTTGTTCTTTCCCGGTCAAGGCCTTCGGAACTATATTTGCTATGCACTCATATAACGCCTGTTCCTTCGGATCTTCACTATAGGTAAGGACAGCGCTTAGTTTTACAAGCGTCCCTTCCTGATCCAGCGCGTTCTCCTGCAGCTCTCCCCTGATATTCATCACATCATAACGTTCCAGCTCCCACTCGACTCCTACCGGCTCGCCCGGTACCTGCGTAACAAGGTCCATGTCATATTCTATCCTGTCCAGACTCTCATTTTTCCCGAGAATCAGTCTGTCCAGTCTACGCATTACTCTCTGGAATAATTCCCGGACCTCTTCTTTGCCATATTGCTGCTCGGATACTTTAATCTCCACAGGTATCTTTTCTGCCGCGCCTTCCAGCAATACCTCCAGCATCTCCGTGCTTGCGCCCTGCCCATGGCTGTTCCTTACAATTTTCCCCACTGTCCTGGCAGACGCTGACATGTAATCCACAAACAGCAGGAGAATTCCCGCCAGCAGGATGGCGCTTACTGCCAGTATCTTTATACCTCGATCCTTATGATTCTTGCTCCAAGATAATATGCGCCCAAATATATTGCCAGGCATGCCGACATCACCCCGATTCCCATTATGTTCCCATACAGGCTGTCCATAAATTCCGGGAAACTTAATGACATATAGCCGATAATCGCATACGGGATTGCCGCCATTACCCGAAACTCATACTTCTTAGCCGCCAGCACGGTATCTATCTCTCTTTTCACATCAATCTTGTCCCCTATCTGGTTTGCTGTATTACGGATAATAGAAATCATATCTCCTCCGCTTTTTCTTGCAACTGCAAATACTGCCACGAAGTTCTCCACATCCTCCAGCCCGGACCTTCCGGCAAACTCCTCCAGGATCTGCTCCATTGGCACGTGAAGCCTTAGTTGTCTTGCCATCACCAGAAATTCTCGTGATATTCTCGCATCCTCAGGGTACAGAAGCCTTAATTCCTTCTGCGCCTCAAGAAGTGAATTCTCTACAGAATATCCTGTATTCAGAGCCGATGCCATGGCTTGGATTGCTTCTTTGAACTGCAGCAGGAATTCCTGATCTTTCTTGCGAGCCACTTCTTCTGCCATCATCTTAAAATGCCAGGCCCATACAGGCAGCAGTGGCAGCAGCATCCAGAATGAACGATAGTACAGCCAGGCGGTCACTAAAGTAACTGCGCCTGACTTAATTATGATCATCGCAAGTTCCCTCTTGGTCATATCCGGCCATCTTAAGTTTCTGATCGTTCGTAATCTCATGTATCTTCCTCCAATTCCCTGTAACCTTCCCTTCCTTCTCTCCTTCTTCTTCATACTTATACAATAACTGGAGACATATCTTTCCGTCCTCATATCCCAGAACCTCCGACACTTCCAGTAATTTTCGGCTCTTATCCTGCAGTCTCCCAAGATGGACGATGATATCAATGCCCGAGGCAATCTGCCTTTGAATTGCCGGCAAGGGAAGATTCATTCCCATCAATACCATCGTCTCCAGCCTGGAAAGCATATCTGCCGTACTGTTGGCATGGCCGGTACTAAGACTGCCATCGTGTCCAGTATTTAGGGCCTGCAGCATATCGATCGCCTCCGCTCCCCGGACCTCGCCCACAATAATCCGATCTGGGCGCATTCTCAGGGCCGACTTGATCAGATCGCGGATCGTCACGGCGCCTGTCCCCTCCACATTGGGATTCCTTGCCTCAAGGCTTACCAGATTGGGGATTTCCTGCAATTTTAATTCTGCGTTGTCTTCAATGGTTATAATTCTTTCATCCTTTGGAATATACTGCGATAATGCATTTAAGAAAGTGGTTTTCCCGGAACCGGTCCCTCCACTTATGAATATGTTATATCCGGCTGCCACCAGGGTGGCCAGAAAAACAGATATTTCTTTGCTGATGGAATTCCATGCAATCAGCTGATCCATGGTAATGGCATCTTTTCCAAATTTTCTTATCGTAACAATAGGCCCGTTCACTGCCACTGGCGCTAGCACTACATTGACCCGGGAGCCGTCGGCCAGCCTGGCATCCACGATGGGAGATGCTTCATTTACCAGACGGTTAGAGCCCGCTACGATCTGCTGGATGACATCTTCCAGTTTTTCCTTCGACAGGAACCGCTTGTCCGACTTATAGATCCTGCCATCCCGTTCAAAAAAGATACTTTTGGTGCCGTTAATCATGATCTCTGTAATTCCTTCATCTTCCAGAAACTCTTGAAGCAGGTCCAGCTTGCGGAATGCATTGAATAGTTCCTTGCCCAGTTCCGTCTTCCGTGAAAGAGAAAGATATTCTTCTGAAGACGCTTCCTGGAGAACCCGGTAGATCAATTCCGTCAGTTCCTCATCTTCTATCTCCCTGGTCATATCCAGTTCTTCCAGGATCCTGGCGTGCAGCTGTTCCGCCTGTATCATCGCTCCAGCTCCTTTTTCACCAGTTTCTTCTTCACATCCTCATAGCCAAGCAGCCTTAGTTCCTCTTCAAACTGGAACAGCTTGGCCCTGGCAGCCGGATCATTAGCCACGGGCACCATCACTTCCGTACATTGCCTGAGAACTCCATAGACATCCTGTATTCCTTCATCTATATCCAATATCAGGACATCATAGATGGCGCACTGCTCAATCTGCATAAGAAGGCTCGTCCATTCCTTGGACGTGACTGCCTTTATGTCTTCGGATACCCGGAACGGGAGCAGATAGTCCTGTGATTCCATATGCTTTGCCAGCGTGGTAAGGATCATTCCGAAGTTCCGGCTTTCCTGGCGGGAATAGTAGATCAGATCTGCCAGCGTCTGCCCTTCCTCTGGAAAATGACCGCCGATCCCCCCATACAGTTCCATGTTGATATACAGGACATTATAAGATACGGCCAGTTCCTTTCCCATTTCCAGTCCATAGCCGGTCTTTCCCGTGCGGTGTACCGGCGAGAAAATCCCGATGATCCGCATCTGCCTTTTCTTTGCCGCTTGGAGAAATAATCCTTCTTCTCCTTTTAGGCCGCATTGGCAGATGACCTCAGCAAGAATGGCCTCGCCCGACTGATATCGGTATACCGGGACTTCTAAAGGCCCGGTACTCGCGCTTGCCGTCTCTGTCAGGACGAATACGCTTCCTGCCTGGATCTCCTTTCTTATCTCCTGCGTATAGCCGCTGCTGATAAGAAGGATATCAATCGCTTCCTCCTGCTGAATCCTCCGCACTTGTCCCGGATCGCTGCACACTTGCACTTGCAGCGCGAGTTCCTTTTTCTTTGTCAGGTATGCCGCAAGCGCAGAGGCATACTTCTCTTCCTGGTCGCAAATAACCAGACTCCTGCTCACATAAAATCCCTCCTCTGTTGCTGTCTTATCATGTCTGTGTGATCTTCCGCCGATATGGCATAGAATCTATTAATAGAATTAGATAATCAGATACAAGTCACCAGATGTAACTTGTAGGACGATTATAAACCACATATTTCCTGTTTGTCCATCCCTTTTTTAAAAAAGGCAAAACTTTGTGCAACCCTTACAAAATCTGGTAGATAGTAATGCCGTAAAGAAGCGCGACCCCTGGGATTCCAAAGACTCCGGACGTCAAAAATGTTACTGGATTCATGCCAACCTGCGCAGAGATCCCCTTAGAAGCCAAAAACTCATTTACAAAAAAAATAATTGCAATACCTATGATTGCCCGTACTAAAAAATTAACCAAAATATGAGATTTCTGTTCCGGCATACTCACCCTCCCAAATTCTTTCCTAATTCCATATATATCCTCGTATCTGGTATTTTATTCTTCAAATCTGCCTATACTAGAAAAAAGAAAACCAAGCGATACAGCAACGGAGGTGGATTATGAGATTATTTGAGCGAGGAAGTGCTGCCGAAGAAGATGTATACAGGCGCTTATCCTTCGATCCCCAGTGCGATACTTTGATTGAAGAGATCGCCCAGGCAAGGCAGGAAATCGAAGATGCATACAACAACTTCCAGAATGCTTCAGACCCGGACTTGATCGACTGCTATATCTACAAAGGCAATGCTGCCTGGAAACGCTACCGTTTCCTTCTGCGGCAGGCCAAGATGATTTCATAAGCATAGTTTTATAAGCAAGAATAAGGAAAGGGAAGCTTCCGGCCGGTCAGGCCAGGAGCTTCCCTTTCCTTATTCTTGCCAGGCTTACAGCCTGATGGTAATCTCTCTTTGCGTGCGGTGGTACTGATGGTAATTCACGCCCGCCGCATCAAACATCCGCATGGATGCCTTCACAGAGGATGTATCTTCATATTTATTGCAATCATAGATCACTTCCTTAATCCCGCTTTGAATGATCGCTTTGGCGCATTCGTTGCATGGAAAGAGGGACACATAAAGTTTCGCTCCTTCCAGGCTACCGCCCCGGTAGTTAAGGATCGCATTCAATTCGCTATGCACCGTATATACATATTTGGTCTCCAACGGGTCGTCCCCTTCCCTCTCCCATGGGAATTCATCATCAGAGCATCCCATCGGCAGTCCATTATAGCCCATGGACAGAATCTTGTTATCTTGGCTTACGATACAGCAGCCAACCTGTGTATTCGGGTCTTTGGAACGCATGCCGGATAACATGGCTACGCCCATAAAATACTCGTCCCAGCTGATATAGTCTTTCCTCTTGCTGCCCATATGCTTTACCTCCTTACCGTAGATATGTCATTACTTGGTTCCAAAGATACGGTCTCCCGCATCCCCCAGCCCCGGCACGATGTATTTCTGCTCATTCAGATGATCATCCAGAGCCCCAATATACAGATCCACATCCGGGTGTGCCTTTGTCATCCGCTCCACGCCTTCTGGCGCCGCAATGATGCACATGAACCGGATATTCTTCACACCCTTGTCCTTCAGCATCTGGATCGCCGCAACGCTGGATCCGCCGGTAGCCAGCATGGGATCTACCACGAAGACTTCTCTTTCATCACAGTCAGCCGGAAGCTTGCAGTAATACTCCACCGGCTCAAAAGTCTCGGGATCACGATACAGGCCAATATGCCCTACTTTTGCGGCAGGTATCATATTCAGTATGCCGTCCACCATGCCGATTCCCGCTCTCAGGATTGGCACTACCGCCATCTTTTTTCCACTTAATTCCTGCCCCACCGTCTCGCAGATTGGTGTCTTGATCTTTACATCCTGAAGTTTCAGATCCCTTGTAGCCTCATAGCACATCAGTGCCGCAATCTCTCCCACGACTGCCCTGAAATCCCTGGATCCTACATTCTCCTGACGGATATAGCTGATCTTATGCTTAATCAGCGGATGATCCATGATCTGTACGTTAGACATCTTTTCTTCCTCCTCATTCGTCCTTATTATTTATTAGTGTTTATATATGAATCACGTGATGTCCGGCTGCCTTCAGCAGGCGATTCATAATCGCGCTCCCAATCCCTCCTGTGGCAAATGCCTCGCTGTAGATATAATCAACGCCGTCATTGTCAAATTCCCGCAGGATGCCATAGAGGCTTCCCGCTATCGTCGCTTCATCCTCCCTGGTTCCTATGCTCTTTACATCTCCTGACGGATAGCATTCTACCGTCTCCTCGGTTCCAATGATCCCCACCTTCAGGCCTTCTTCCAGCTTTTCTGCCGCCAGGCTGTTGATCTTGGCAATTACCTCTTTGATCTCGCCTTCTACAATCGTCAATTCCGCTTTCGGCGCATAATGCCTGTATTTCATGCCCGGAGCTTTGGGAGCCTTTTTACTGTCCGGCGTTATCAATGTCTTGTCCACGGACACTTCGCCGATCAGTTCCGTCAGCATTTCCCGGGTAATGGCGCCGGGGCGGAGGATCATCGGCGGCACAACCGTCATATCCAGTATGGTAGACTCCACGCCTATGTCCACAGGGCCTCCATCAATGATCATATCAATCTTCCCGGTCATATCTTCTTCCACATGCAGGGCTGTCGTAGGGCTTGGCCTTCCCGATGTATTCGCGCTGGGGGCAGCTATATAGCCGCCTCCTGCATCAATCACTTCCCGGGCTATCTCATGGCTTGGCATGCGGACTGCCACCGTATCAAGACCGCCGGTAGTTCCATATGGGACAATGCCGCTCTTATCAAAGATCATGGTAAGCGGTCCCGGCCAATACTTGTCGGCAATAACCTTAGCCGACTCCGGTATGGAGGAGGTAATCTTTGCAAGGTCATCCATGCTGGTTATATGGATGATTAAAGGATTGTCGGATGGCCTTCCCTTGGCAGCATATATTTTTTGCGCCGCGTGCTCATTCAGCGCGTCTGCTCCCAGTCCATATACGGTTTCTGTCGGAAATGCCACCAGGCCTCCTTCTCTTAATATGCGTCCGGCTTCTCTTATAATATCTGTATTTATTTTGTTTTTATCTATTTTCTCTATTATTGTTCTCATAGATTTCATTATACTACACTCTACTTCGACAGACAAGTTTGGATTCCCTGAGTAATTGCTTCTGCCAGCTGCTGCTGATACTCCTTCGTGACTAATTTTTCCGCCTCTTCGTTGTTGCTCAAGAATCCGCATTCTACAATGACTGTCGGAACCTCCGTTCTCTTAAGAATATAGTATGTATCATTGGCCTTTGCCTGCCTGGTATTATCGCTATCCACGGCCAGCAGCGCTTTCTGCATGATTACCGCCGCCTTTTCTCCATCGCTGGAATGGGAGTAGTAGAATACCTGGGCTCCATGGATTCCCTCCTCATGATAACTGTTCTGATGAATGCTGACTACCATTGCCGGCTTCGTCTTATTGATCACATCGACCCGTGCCTTCATATCCTGGATCTTCTGATTCTGGTCGCTTTCCTTAGCCAGCGTAGCATCCTCCTTACGGGTCATGACTACGGTCACGCCCTCTTTTTCCAGAAGCTTCTTGACCTTCTTGGCAATCTTTAAGTTGATGTCCTTCTCCAATGCATCATTCACTCCGATTTTGCCCGGATCGCTTCCGCCGTGTCCCGCATCTATGACTACGGTAGCATTTCCTTTCTTCACATCTGCGCTGGATACATATTTCTCCAAATTCTTGCTGACGGCCAGCAGCCCTGCCAGCGCCAGTACCAGGACTGCGAACTCTACTTTTTTACGCAAAAAAATACCTCCTGACAGTCTATATATTGTTTAAATATATGACTGCCGGAGGTATTTTATATTTTATTTCACTAATTTACGTATTTTAATATCAGATTCCAGATGTCCGGATTCTCTTGTCCCAAAGCCCAGGCTGCCGTACCGGCAAGTTTATTCTCTTTCATCAGCTGCAGCTTAGGCTCGATAGATTTCTCATCCTCCAGCCATATCTCGTATGTCACATTATCTACGGTCCATGTGGCATAGTTCTGCTGCGCCTTATCATCCCAGGTAATCTCTGCCCCGGCCTGAGCCACCTGGTCGCTTGCGCTGGTCATTCCCAGGGCCTGGCTGTCCACATTCATGGTATATTCCGCGGCATCCGTTCCTGCCTGGCTTGCCAGTTCTTCCTCCGTCTTCGGAGTCTCCGACCATAGCCTGGTAAAGAACGGGATTCCACTGATCACCTTTTCAGCCGGAACTTCCTTGAGCGTCTCCTCGATGCCTTCTTTTACAAAATTATAAGAAGAAACCGGGCCTGCCTCCGGCGAGCCTGCAAAATGCTCATCATAACCCATGATAATCACGTAATCTGCAACGATTCCCTGCTCCTTACGGTCATATTGCATATTATAGCCCTTAGGAACATAATTGTCGACAGACAGCACGATTCCATTCTGCCGGCATCTCACAGACAATTCGCGGATAAACTGTATATAATGCTCTCCGCATTCTTCTGAAATCTTTTCAAAATCAACGTTGATTCCATCGATTCCCACGCGCAATGCTTCGGAAATCAGCTGGTTGATCAAATTCTCCCTCTTAGAGGTATAACTCAGCAATGCATAGGATTCATCATAGGAGTTGATTCCCCCGTCAAAATCCCTGATAGTCGCCCACACTTCTATGTTGGCCTGATGTGCATAATTTACATAATCCGCGGAAGCTATGGAGTCCATATTCCCATCCGTATCTTTTACATGGAACCAGGTTGGCGCAATTGTCGTCAGACCCTTACTCTCTGCAATCTTCTGCAGCACGCTTCCATTTGCGTCACTGTTGGTCACGTTGTGCCATGCCATGTTGATCGTATAATCCTTGGAAATACTGGTAAATTCCTGCTCTTCGAAATCTCTGGATATCGTCTTGGTCTCTTCATTCTTCAGGTCTTTGTTCCTGACATATCCGATAAATCCGTCCTTCGTGCGAACCTTCTTCCAGTTTTCCTCGCTCTCTACGATCGTAACTTCGTCCTTTTTCGATACTTCGGCAAGGATCGGACTCTTGACTCCGCCCTGATAGCGAACCTGAGTGTCTCTTTTTATTGTTGCCACTGTAGTCTTTCCCCAGTCGCTGACGATCATGACTCTGCTTGGATTATCGTAAACCTCATACTCCATATTGGTATACTGGCTGATAAAATCAAGTGCGATATATGCCGTGCTTCCTTCGGTCTTTAGGATGACGTAGTCTTCGCTTTTCTTATCCTTCGACACCATATAGTCCTTGCTGCCTACTTCGACGGAAACCATGTCTTTTGGAAGCGTGTACAAGAGGATATTCTCATCAGGATCCCAATAGAATCTGCTGTTGATGTATTTCCTTACGACATCATACTGGATATATGCCTTGCCATCCGCAATCATGCCATGGGGTTCTACGACCTGATTATTAACGGTAATAGCCAGCTGTCCTTCCTGTTCAATCCCATAATACTTTTTCAAATCATACTTTTCTTTTGAAGGACTGTATCGTTTCCATAAAAATGCTGCCACAACAGCTAATATCGCTAATATAATCACAAGGAATATCTTGATTCCCAAGTTTCTCTTTCTTCTTCTCTTGGATTGGGGCCCTCTCGCCGGCGTCCGCTTGCTTCCCGGTCTCCCGGACTGCGATCTTCTCGCCTGCTGCCTTCTGGCCTCCTGCTGCCTTCCTGTCTCCTGCTGTCTTCTGGCTTCCTGCTGCCTTCCCGCATCCTGCTGCCTTCTGGCATTCTGCTGCTTTGTCGTATCCCGTCTGCCTGTCGCGGTTCGGCTTCTTGCTGTGCCAGTTCTTGGCGTCCCCGGCCGGCTTGTGCTTCTTGTTCGGTCCGGAGCTGTGCGGCTTCTTCTTTCTCTTTCTTCCATGCTGCACCTCCTACTAGACCTTATTATAGCAAAAGCATTGACACACGTCATTATTTATTTCGACATTTTATTGATTTTTCGGGGTATTTGCGTTTCTTCGTTTTTCTGGTTTTCTTCAGTTCTTACGCCTTGGAAGTCCAATTCGATAATATCGCCCTCATCGTCCAGTATATAGTCCCTCATATAAGTCACACCCTCCCGCATCTGGTGAGCCTGGACTATCTGCATGGGGCTTGCAGGTATTCCCTCCATCTTCAGGTCTATCTTTTTCTTCTCATAGCCTGTCAATTCCTGGAACATCCTTCTTAAATCTTCTTCCTTCCCCATGTACTAGCCTCCTTTTCAATGCCATATGATAACTACGGCTGCGATTGCATATAATAATATAAAAGGAGATACTCGTGATACATTTCCGCCATATATGCCACAGCTGGTAAATATAGAAGATAGTTTTGGCATTATAGTGCTTTTCCATAAGTTCCTCTAAAAAATAATGTGATAATTATGCCTGAAACGGCAATCTCTGATTTGTCTATGATAGATTCGCAGATCGTCTTACATTGAGACATTAAGATAAAAATAAAATTAAGAAATTCTCCCTCCTTTGTTCTAAGAACGTAGCTATCAGGGAAAACTATCTTCTAGTATCGTCATTATATCCGATAGATTCAGCGAAATCAAGCACTTTTTTATTTTATACTTATTTTATTGAACATCCCATATTTTCTATGCTATACTAAATTAGAAGGAAGTGATGAATATGAAGATTGAGAAACTCAACGACAATCAGATACGCTGCACTTTGACACGTGCCGATCTGGCTGCACGCCAGCTTCAGTTGAGCGAACTGGCCTACGGAACCGAAAAAGCGAAGTCACTTTTCCACGATATGATGCAACAGGCAGCCTTTGAATTTGGATTCGAAGCAGAAGATATTCCTCTTATGATAGAAGCAATACCTGCTTCCGCTGATTCAATCGTGCTGATAATTACTAAAGTCGAGGATCCAGAGGAACTCGATACCCGTTTTTCAAAATTCGCTCCGTCACCGGATGGCGACTGGGATACTAAGAAGAAGGATGCCCCCGCCAAACTGGAAGGCGCTGAGACATTGCTGGATCTGTTAGGCAAGGTCAAAGAAAAACTTGGCACGGCCGAGACGGCGGAAACTGTCAATGAAGAGCAGTCATCCAAAGCACCCAAGACCACCTTGCGGCTGTTCTCATTTGCAACAATGGATTATGTGTTAAAGGCCGCGCGCCTGCTTAGCACGATGTACTCTGGTTCCAATACCCTATACAAAGATCAAGTCGAAGACGTGTATATCCTTGCGCTGACACAGTCAGACCTGACCACTAACGATTTCAACCGGATATGCAACATGCTTTCAGAATATGGATCTTTGGAAAAGGCTTCCGGCGCTACACTGGCATTTCTGGAAGAGCATTGCGAGGTTCTCGTATCTGCCAACGCAGTTCAAAAGCTTGCGGCAGTTTAATCTGCGGGTTACAATATCCGCGCTTATATGTCAAATAACAAGAAAAGATGCACGGGCTTGTCCCGATGCATCTTTTTGTTATTTGCTGTCATATTATGCATTCAAGAATGCATTGATCTTTTCGACCAATAAATCAGCATCTATACCATGAACCATTGCAGCCTCTGCCAGAGACTCTCCCTGAGAAGCTGGTCATCCAAGGCAATGCATTCCAATTTCCTGAAGGATTGGTGCAATTCCCGGGTTCATGAAAAGTGCTTCTCCGATAGTTGTATCATTAGAAACCTGTGCCATCTTAACGCCTCCTTTTCTCTTCAGTGTTTCCATTATAGTAGGTTTTTATCATTGTGTAAACATTTTCTGCAAATTTATTCTTAATATTTGACTTCTTAAAAGTCAATAACTATTTCGGTTTTTTTCGACAAAATCTAATTTTTATTATAACTTCACAAAACATCCGTTCTTTTATTTGCCTTGAATAATCCCCCGTTTTTGATACTTTTTATGTGGATAATGTGGATAAAATTTCTAAAACATCATTTTTTCCACCTTTTTTGGCTATTTCAATGTGGAAAACTTGGATAAGTCGTTTTTCCAGTATTTTACATTTTTTTACAATTTTGTACAATTTGTACATTCACCTGACAAAGTTTTTAATCATGGAAAAGTCCCGGGATTTTTCCTGGGACTTTTCTTCTCATAATTCGTGTATATTCTAAATTAGTCTTCTTACTGTAATAATGCTTGTGTAAGTGGCAGGCAAGATTCCGATACCTCTGGAACTGTTGATCGCATTTACAATCTGGCCATCTCCCATGTATATTCCCACATGGCCATCATACAAGATGATGTCTCCGGGAATTGCCTGATCATAACTTACAGGCGTCCCTACATTCTCCATATCCCACGTTGTACGTGGAAGACTGATTCCAAAATGGGCGAACACAGACTGTACGAATCCGGAGCAGTCAGCCCCATTTGTAAGGCTTGTACCTCCCCAAACATAGGGGTTGCCAATAAACTGACAGGCATAGTCCACAATGGCTTGTCCCGTACCGGCCTTTGCACTCGCTTCTTCTTCGGCCTTCGCGGCTGCCTCGCTTGCTTCCTTCTCAAGCCTTGCTGCTTCTTCTTCTTTGGATTCAGCATAAGTAAATGCTTCATCAGGACTTTGGGTTCCTGAATTCTGTACCATCTCCTGCGCCTTTTGCTCTGCGTTCTTTCCTATTAATATATAGTCGGAATACACATAGCCTGTTACTGAGCCCGACTGGACCTGCGTCCATTCGCCTACCGGCCCGATAATCTTAGCGGCATAATCAGGATACAGCTTGCCTACCCACTCACTGTCCGTCGTCGGCTCGCTTCTTATATAAAGAAACGATTGGACATTGGCGAACGCCATATCTAAATACTCACCCTTCTGCGTTGGTACCAGGTAATCTTCTACTTCAATCTGCTTATCAGATAAGTAGCAGTCACTTAGTACCTCCTCGATTCCCACCTGCGGCATTATATTGTCAGTTACTGTATCTGAAGCCTTTACCGTGGCAGGAAATGCTGTTATAGCTCCTGTAAAAGTAACTAGGAACAATCCTTTCCTAAGAATAGAATCCATAAACTCCCTCCTTTATGTTTTCTTATCTTTAGTAAATGTTACAGAATTGTTACATATGTTACGTTGATATTATATCATGTGTGCCATCAATGTCAACCCTATTTATCAATAATATTCTCGTCATATTATGCGTTTTTATGCGAAAATAATACTCTTTTTTCACTTCTAATTATTACAAATTGTTACATCTTGGAATTAATCGTTGACAGTTGCTCCATTCTGTTCTATAATAATCACAGTAATTATTATCATTATCGAAAGGAGGGCACAGATGGCAAATTTAAAATACAGCAGGCAACGAGCTTCTATTAAAGAATATCTGGCCAATACCACCTCGCATCCAACTGCTGATACCGTATATCTCCATGTCAGGGAAGAGTTCCCGCGAATTAGTCTCGGTACAGTATACCGCAATTTAAACTTATTGGCAGATATGGGGGAGGCCATTAAGATCTCCACTCCTAACGGCGGCGACAGGTTTGACGGCAGAACTGAGCCTCACTATCATGTTGTGTGCACATCCTGCGGCAATGTATTTGACCTGGAACTGGATGAGCAGCACATCCAAGGCATCAACGCACTTGCCAATGAGCATTTCCAGGGAACCATAGATTCCCACACGACTCTGTTTTATGGAACTTGTAAAGAGTGTCTGGAAAAAAGTAAATAAAATTAAAAATAGGGATTGACAATTAGAATCAACTGTGGTAAATTAATATCAGTAACAATTACTAATATCAATAATTAAAAATTTAAATAAGAAAAGGAGAGTTTTATTATGAAAAAATTTGTATGTACAGTATGTGGTTATGTTCACGAGGGAGACACAGCACCAGCTGAATGTCCAGTATGCCATGTAGGCGCTGATAAGTTCAAGGAGCAGACAGGAGAGAGAGAATGGGCTGCAGAGCATGTTGTAGGCGTTGCTCAGGGCGCAAGCGAAGATATTATGGCTGACTTAAGAGCGAACTTCGAAGGAGAGTGCTCAGAAGTAGGAATGTATCTTGCAATGGCAAGAGTTGCTCATAGAGAAGGATATCCGGAGATCGGCTTATACTGGGAGAAGGCTGCTTACGAAGAGGCAGAGCATGCATCTAAATTTGCGGAACTGCTTGGCGAATGCGTAACAGACAGCACCAAGAAGAATCTTGAGATGAGAATCGATGCTGAGAATGGCGCAACAGCTGGCAAATTTGATCTGGCTAAGCGCGCAAAGGCTGCTAACCTGGATGCTATCCACGATACAGTGCATGAGATGGCAAGAGACGAGGCTCGTCATGGCAAGGCATTCGAAGGCCTGTTAAAGAGATATTTTGGCTAAGATATAAAAAATCATTTCCAAAATCATACAAATAGAGATATAATGATATCAGATATATTTTAACAGCGGGGTGCGGCACTTAAAGGCTGCACCCTTAAATTTCACAAAGGAGGATTTAAATATGTCAAAATACGCAGGAACCAAGACAGAGAAGAACCTGATGGAAGCATTTGCAGGCGAATCGCAGGCAAGAAACAAGTATACTTATTACGCATCCGCAGCAAAAAAGGCTGGATATGTACAGATGGCTAATATCTTTGAAGAGACCGCAGGTCAGGAAAAAGAACACGCTAAGATGTGGTTCAAGGAATTCCACGGAATCGGCGATGTAGAAGCTAACCTGGAAGATGCCGCTGCTGGCGAGAATTTTGAGTGGACGGATATGTATAAGCGCATGGCAGAAGAGGCAAGAGAAGAGGGATTTGAAGAACTTGCCAAGAAGTTTGAGGGCGTTGCAGAGGTAGAGGCCGCTCATGAGAGACGCTATCGCAAGCTGCTGGAAAGCTATAAGGCAGGCGCAACTTTTAAGGGAGAAGCTCCTCTTGGCTGGAAGTGCGGAAACTGCGGATATATCTTTATCGGCGAGGAAGCTCCGGAAGAATGTCCGGTATGCGCTCATCCTAGAGCATATTTTGAAAGAAAAGTTGAAAATTATTAAAACTGGATAACAACCAAAAGCCCGTTAAATGCATTCGCTTATAGCTGCATTTAACGGGCTTTTGGTTTGAATTCTGTATTTATTTCCCAGTTCTCTTTGTGAGAATCATCCCGCTTCTTAACAGAATCGGACGTAGCGCATTGTACAGGCATGCTACCAGAACCGTAGAGATCACGGCATTCACAAAAGTAGCTGCTGTACTCCACTTTGCCAGCACTTCCGCCATTTTCTGAGGCTGACCCAGTATATACATTTTATAGAAATATCCTACGATCGGATCAGCCACCACATTAAATCCTAATCCTGCAACAGCGGCAATCACGCTCCACTTAAATACATATTTCTTATCGCTGCTATCATTGATACGCGCGATTCTGTGCGCTACCAGTCCTACGATCAGGCCAATGCACATCTTTAATAGGAATGTCTTTGGCGCCCCTGTTATATAGATGGGGTCCATGAGATCCGCAACGCCCATGCCTATGGCACCCGCAAGCCCTCCATAAGCCCCGCCTAAAAGTAATGCAGCCAGCACGCAGAATGCGTTTCCTATATGAATGGATGTGGCATCTCCACCGGGCATAGGGATCTTGATCTGCAGATATGTAAATGACACGTAGCAAAGCGCTGCCAAAATCGCTGTCTGCGCAAGTTTTATTACCGTCTGATTCTTTTGTTCCATAATGATGACTTCCTTTCTCTTATAACTGCACCCATACTATCACCAAAGTGGTCATGTAGAAATGTCCAGTTATTTAGTTTTTAACCAGTCCAGTTGTTTCCATAATATAAATTTTAAGATAATGCTTGATTTTTACGAATCAAGGGTATAATATACACATATAGATAATGTAGTTTTAAAAACTACATGTTGCATTTTTTATTCTTATCATCTAGGAGGCGGTATTATGGCACAGATTATCAAAAAACACATCAAAGACCCTGGAAGCGCAATCACACATTTTATCGGAATGCTGATGGCAATATTCGCAGCAGTCCCATTATTGATAAAGGCGGCTCATGAGCCCAGCAGGATATACATCATATCCATTACGGTGTATGCGATAAGCCTGATATTATTATATGCGGCCAGCACGACTTACCATACATTTGACAGATCCGAGCGAATCAACACAATCCTTAAGAAGATTGATCATATGATGATCAGCGTGCTGATCGCAGGCAGCTATACTCCTATCTGCCTGCTGGTTCTCAAGGGCAGGACGGGAATTATCCTGCTTAGCATTGTATGGGGAATTGCAGTGATTGAGATGCTGATCAAGGCATTCTGGGTATTCTGCCCGAAATGGGTTTCCTCCGTACTGTATATCGGGATGGGCTGGACCTGCGTGCTTGCATTCACCCAGATACTTAACGCCTTATCGCCGGCAGCCTTTGGATGGCTTCTGGCTGGCGGAATCATCTATACTGTAGGCGGTATTATCTACGCGTTAAAACTTCCATTCTTCAACACCAGGCACAAGAATTTTGGAAGCCATGAGATTTTCCACCTGTTCGTAATGGGCGGAAGCGCATGCCACTTCATCTTAATGTATGCATTCATACTGTAGATTTAAAGGGGACGAATCGGGCTTTAATGCCCTACTTCGTCCCCTTTTCTGCGCGGCCGCTTCTTAACAATTCTTCTTTTGCCCTGCGGGTCATATGCTTGATGGCATATTCCCGTTTCATCGCTTCTTCCTTCGTCTCGTATTTCTCATAGTAGATGAGTTCAACCGGACGCCTGGATTTAGTATATTTGGCGCCTTTTCCGTCATTATGCGCCTTAATCCTTTTGTCTATATCATTCGTCCATCCTGTGTACAGGCTGTTATCCCTGCATTTAAGTATATATGTATAGTTCATGTATCCGTCTCCCTTTAGACCCATTTACACCTTTATTATAGAAAGATGTCCCGCAGATGTCAAATAAGGACGCGACACTTCTAATGTCACGCCCCCATCTGCTATTCTTCCATATATTCTACTGGGTTCACTGGCTGTCCGTCTTTACGCATCTCAAAATATACGTTGCAGCCCTCTACGCTGTAGTATTTGGTCGGCTGGCTTACATAGCCCAGAACTGTCTTAGCTTCTACATAGTCGCCGACTTTCACTGGTACTTCCTTTAACTGTCCATAGAACAGTTCATATCCATTACCGATATCAATATTAACGGTTGTCCCTGTCTCTGCGGTTACATCGATGGATTTAACGATTCCGGTTGTTGCTGAGATTACCTGATCCCCCTCAGCACCGGAGATGATTACCGCCGGGTTGTACTTGTACTGGTCCAGAGTTGAGAAATATACGGTCTTGTCCATACTGTAGTTCAAAAGTATGGTGCCGTTCACTGGCCATAATAACTTGCTGTCTTCATTAAAACTTACGGATGTGCCGCCACCGGCTGTCGCCTGTGTTCCTGCGCTGCCGTTATCTGTCTCATCTGTGCCGGTTCCTTCATCCGCCGTATTCTCCTGCGTATCTGTATCTGCCTGATTGCTGATTACCAGGTTGTTGGCCTCTTCTGAAGGCTCCTTTGTTTTTTTCTCTTTTGTGTCATTGGTTTCTTC
This sequence comes from [Clostridium] scindens, assembly GCF_019597925.1. Lineage (NCBI taxonomy): Bacteria > Bacillati > Bacillota > Clostridia > Lachnospirales > Lachnospiraceae > Lachnoclostridium > [Clostridium] scindens. Next base: position 3,902,723 of record NZ_CP080442.1, read on the forward strand.
CGCCCGTGCAAGTTCTTCTTTTCGCTGCGTCTCTTTGTAATCATTGAATGTATATGTTCCAACTATTGCAATTGCTGCCACAAAGCACAATACTGCCGCGACGGTAGCACCTCTCTTTTTTCGTGAAGGTCTTTGCCTCTTATTCATCTTATCACCACCTCTGACTATATTTTTGCCAGATAGTGATGGACTTATTCTGTGTCCAGCAATATTTCTGCTACTTCTTTGATTTCCGTCCCCGCAAAGAAAAATTGCAGTATTTCTTCATAAGTCTTTCCTTTTTTAGACATTTTATTGGCTGTATTCTGACTCATTCCCAGGCCGTGCCCGATTCCCCGCGTAGTAATCCTCATTTTCCCATTATATCGCTGTAGCGTAAAACAGCTGGATGCAAGATTATAGGTATTGCGGAATTCCTCTCCGCTCACATTTTCCTGCCCCACCCGTACATTTATAACGTATCCGGCGGTATCCAGCGCCGTTATCTCCGCGTCCATATCATCCACCGTCACCGTCTGTATCTGTTTCGTATTCTCGATATCAAGCGGGCAGTCCACAATCTTAAGATACGGATAATCCCCATTTCCAAGGACTTCGGCTCCATCCCTGGTACATCCATTGCTTAGGCGGAAAAAGGGCGTCAATGCCAGATCTTCCCCATAGAGCAGCACCTGTCCTTCCGTCTCGCTCCAGGCATCCTCCAATTTGCGGTAGTATTTGGAATATTTCCCTCCCCATGCGTCCTCCATCTGCTTCTGCGTCCAGAATTCGCCTTCCAGAACCGTATTGCTTCCCGACTCTTTGATTTTTTTGTAGACGTCTGTACGAACCAGAACTGACTGTGCCTTCAGCGCTTCCTTATCATAAGATGCGGGAATTTCTTTGGCCAGGATGCCGATGCAGTATTCTTCTATTGGCATCTTAACCTCTTTTTTCCCGGACTTTACCTTTATATAAGTACTGTCCACATGTGAATAAGTAGTAATGCTTGGCCCATTTAAAAACACGGTGACCACATATGGCAACAGTACGATGATGATAATATAGCATCCTAGTTTCTTTAATTTCTGCCGCATAAAAAACACCCTCCCATACACTGTATGGAAGGGTGTCCTTTTTTATTCCTCGCGATTACGGATAATGAAAAAGTAGATGGAAGTGTACAGCGGCACGAAGACTCCTGCAACCGCATGCACTAATGCGTAGTTTTTGTCTGTATATCTTTCGAAGATCTGACGATTGACCAGAACCAGAAGCGTCTTGACCAAAGCGCCTACCAGCATCGAAATTATACCGATAAGCGCAATCCCCGCCATCAGCATGCCTATTCCTGTGCCGGAAAACATGTTGGCTAATGCCGATCCCGGGTCATGGTATCCGATGGAACTATAGTTCACGCCCATCCTGGCCATGCTTATGGCGACGCCTCCCCAGATCAGCCCTCCAAAGATTCCTGTCACAAAGTTGCTGACGATTGGGATTACCAGTATCCAGATGCCCGGATTGCGGATCTCCTTCTTTTTAAAGTACAAAGTGCCGCATAATTCTCCCTGGAAATAGGTTCTTGCGTATGGTATGAACGCAAGCCATGGATAATTCATTCCACGCCGTTTTCCAAGAGTATACATCCCAATTCCACGCAGCAGGTAGCTGGCAATGCAGCCGATCGCCAATATTCCCAGAATAACTAAATACGATAATAAAACTGTCACTGCCATATCTCCTGCAAAACGCTCCATTTTTATACCTCCACTGTAATCTTATCCAGATGCCAGATGTCATCAACATATTCCTGAATGGTCCGGTCAGAGGAGAATTTGCCACAGCATGCCGTATTCAAAAGGGCCATTTTTGCCCATCTGTCTTTATCCCGGTATGCTTCCTCTACCTTCTGCTGTGCCTGTGCATATGCCCTGAAATCCTTAAGTATAAAATACATATCTGCCCGGCTGCTGCTCTTCGTATTCAGAAGAGAATTGTACAGGTCACGGTATAACTCCGTGTTGCCATGAGCATAAGTTCCGTCAACCAGCTGATTTACGACACGGCGGATATCCGGATCATTGTTGTAGATATCCATCGGATTATAGCCGCCGTTCTGCTCAAAACCAATCACTTCATCCGAACTTAAGCCAAAGATAAACGCATTGTCTATTCCAACTTCCTCGACAATCTCTACATTGGCTCCATCCATCGTTCCAATAGTAGGAGCGCCGTTGAGCATGAACTTCATGTTGCCTGTACCGGACGCTTCCTTAGAAGCAGTGGATATCTGCTCGCTTACATCTGCTGCAGCAAAGATCAGTTCCGCGTTGGATACGCGGTAATCTTCAATAAACACCACCTTAAGCTTTCCATTGATGCTGCGGTCATTATTCACTACATCCGCAACAGAGTTGATCAGCTTGATGATCTGTTTGGCGCGGATATATCCTGCGGATGCCTTTGCCCCGAAGATAAATGTTCTTGGATAGAAACTCTTCTCCGGATGCTCTTTCATCTGGTTATACAGATACATCACATGCAGGATGTTCAGCAGCTGGCGCTTATACTCATGAAGTCTTTTCACCTGTACATCAAAGATGGATCTTGGATCCACTTCAATTCCATTGTGCTCCAGTATGTATTCTGCCAGGCGTTCCTTGTTCTTATACTTGATGCTCATGAATTCCTTAAGCGCTTCTTCGTCATCTGCCCATCTTTTCAGGCCGGACATTAAGGACAGATCGGTAATCCAGTCCTTGGTGCCAAGCTTGTCGGTTACCCAGTCTGCCAGCAGAGGGTTTCCATGCATAAGGAAACGTCTCTGGGTAATGCCATTGGTCTTATTGTTGAACTTCTCCGGCATCATCTGGTAGAAATCCTTCAGTTCCTGGTTCTTTAATATCTCCGTGTGCAGGCGTGCAACGCCGTTGACCGAATATCCTGCGACGATGGCAAGATGTGCCATCTTAACCTGGCCGTCCATAAGGATTGCCATACGTTTTACCTTGCCTTCGTCTCCCGGATAAGTCTTTCGGATCTGCTCTACAAACCGGCGGTCAATCTCCTGGATAATCTGATAGATACGCGGAAGCAGCCTTGAGAACAGGTCGATTGGCCATTTTTCAAGCGCTTCTGCCATGATGGTGTGGTTGGTATATGCGCAGGTCTTTGTGGTAATATCCCATGCCTCATTCCATCCAAGTCCTTCCTCATCCAGAAGAATACGCATCAGTTCTGCTACAGCCACCGTTGGATGGGTATCATTCATCTGGAAGGTGACTTTTTCATAAAGTTTTGTAATATCATCATGCTTCTTCTTATATTTCACAATTGCTGCCTGAATGCTGGCAGATATGAAGAAATACTGCTGCTTCAGCCTTAACTCTTTGCCTGCGTAATGATTGTCGTTCGGATACAGGACCTCCACAATATTCTTGGCAAGATTCTGCTGCTCTACCGCCTTGTGATAGTCGCCTCTGTCAAAAGAATCCAGCTGGAAGTCCACGATCGGCTCCGCATCCCAGATACGAAGGGTATTTACCACATGGTTATTGTATCCCACGATCGGGTAGTCGTACGGTATGGCCAGTACAGACTCATAATTCTCCTGAACGAAATGGGTTCTGCCTTCTTCGTCATACTCTACCCGGATATTTCCGCCAAAGCGCACTTCCTTTGCGTATTCGGGCCTGCGAAGTTCAAAGGGATTGCCATCCTTGAGCCAGTTATCCGGCTTCTCCACCTGGTATCCATCTTCAATCTTCTGCTTAAACATTCCGTAATGATAACGTATGCCACAGCCATATGCCGCATAGCCAAGGGTTGCCAGCGAATCCAGGAAGCAGGCCGCCAGACGGCCAAGGCCGCCGTTTCCAAGAGCCGGATCCGGCTCCTCGTCCTCGATGGCATTTAGGTCTATTCCCATCTCGTCCAATGCTTCCTTTACTTCCGTGTAAGCCGTCATGTTAATCAGGTTATTGCCAAGCGCTCTTCCCATCAGGAATTCCATGGACATATAGTAGACCATCTTCGGATCGTCTTCATCATACTTCTTCTGGGTGGCAAGCCAGTCATCTATAATGACTTCTTTTACCGCATAGGAAACCGCCTGGAACAGCTGCTGAGGAGTGGCCTCATCGACCGTCCTGCGAAACAGCGTCTTTACATTATTCGTAACTTCTTTTTTAAATGCTTCCTTTTCAAATCTCGGATTATACATATTCATTTCCCTTCTCTTTCTAAGCCTGAGCATTCTTATTTCTTCTCTACTCCAAGGGTTACGTTCTCGCCATTGATCTTCCAATCCTTTACATATCCCTGCGGCGTTTCTTTCGTTACCTTGAGCGCGAGCGTCTCATCCCCAATCGTAGCGGCATTTTCTGCAAATATCTTCTCGGCTTTCTCTGTTCCTTCGTAAGAGATCTCGATCTTATCCATGACCTCGAATCCTGCCTCTTTACGCATAGTCTGAACCTTGCTGATGATCTCGCGGACGAATCCTTCTTCCAGAAGCTCATCTGACAGATTTGTATCCAGAACAACGGTAATGCCATTATCATTCTCTGATACATAGCCTTCCATCTGAGCCGTCTCGATCAGCAAATCTTCTCTAAACAGTGTGACTTCCTGCCCATTAATATCCAGTTTCAGAGCATCCGCAGAATTCAATTCATCCATGGCAGCGTTGCCGTCGATCGAACTTAAGGCGGCTTTGATGCCTCCTAACATTTTACCATATTTTGGACCCACTGTCTTTAACTGCGGCTTGAAAGAATAAGAAGTAAAATCGCGTACTTCTTGTGTAAATGTCATAGCCTTTACATTCAACTCGTCTTGTACGATCTCCTGGTAGAATGCCGGTAGATCAAAATCGGCCTTTACATACATCTGCCCGATCGGCTGACGGTTCTTAATGTTCGCCGTATTCCTGCATGCGCGGCCCATCACGACCAGTTTCAGCACCCGTTCCATATTGGACTCCAGATCTTTATCAATATAGGAGTCGTCTGCGGTCGGGAAGTCGCACAGGTGGATGCTTTCCGGCGCGCTCTGGTTGATGCTTCTTACCAGATTCTGATAAATGTCTTCTGTCATAAATGGAATCATCGGCGCAGCCACCTTGCATACTTCTACCAACGCGGTATAAAGCGTCATGTAGGCATTGATCTTATCCTGCTCCATTCCCTTTGCCCAGAAGCGTTCGCGGCTTCTTCTTACATACCAGTTGCTCATATCGTCCACGAAGTCCTGCAATGCTCTTGCTGCCTCCGGAATCCTGTAGTTTCCAAGATTGTCATCTACTTCTTTAATTAATGTATTCAGTTTGGACAGCAGCCATTTGTCCATTACCGATAATTTATCGTAATCGAGCGAATATTTTGTCGCGTCGAATCCATCAATATTGGCATACAGCACAAAGAATGCATACGTATTCCATAAAGTTCCCATGAACTTACGCTGTCCTTCCGTAACTGCTTTTCCGTGGAAACGGTTTGGCAGCCAAGGCGCGCTGTTGACATAGAAATACCAGCGGATCGCGTCGGCTCCGTATTTATCCAGAGCGTCGAAAGGATCCACCGCGTTTCCTTTGGATTTGCTCATCTTCTGCCCATTCTCATCCTGCACGTGGCCGAGGACGATCACGTTCTTGTACGGCGCTTTATTAAATATCAATGTAGAGATTGCCAGCAGGGAGTAAAACCATCCACGGGTCTGGTCCACAGCCTCGGATATAAAGTCAGCCGGAAACTGCTTCTCGAACAGTTCCTTATTTTCAAATGGGTAGTGGTGCTGTGCAAATGGCATGGAGCCAGAGTCAAACCAGCAGTCGATCACCTCCGGGACACGGTGCATCTCTTTGCCGCAGATCGGGCATTTAATAGTAACAGCATCAATGTATGGGCGGTGAAGCTCGATATCTTCCGGGCAGTTATCAGACATTTCCTTCAATTCCGCGATGCTTCCGATGGAATGCTGGTGACCGCACTCGCACTCCCAGATATTCAGCGGAGTTCCCCAATAACGGTTCCGGCTGATGCCCCAATCCTGGACATTTTCAAGCCAGTCCCCAAAACGCTTCTTTCCAATACTCTCCGGGATCCAGTTGATCGTATTATTGTTTGCGATCAGATCATCCTTTACCTCCGTCATCTTGATGAACCAAGATTCCCTCGCATAGTAAAGCAGAGGCGTATCACATCTCCAGCAGTGTGGATAGCTATGCTCGAACTTAGGCGCGTCAAACAGAAGGCCTCTTGCATCCAGATCTTTTAGAATCTCCGGATCTGCATCCTTTACGAATACTCCTGCACATGGAGCGTCCTCTGTCATGCGCCCTTTCTCGTCTACCAGCTGAACGAAAGGCATGTCATACTTGCGTCCTACCTTTGCATCGTCCTCACCGAATGCCGGCGCGATATGGACAACGCCTGTACCGTCCGTCAATGTTACATAGGAGTCGCAGGTAATAAAGAAGGCTTTCTTATTCTGCCTTGCAGCGCAGTCTGCCGCGCATTGGTACAGAGGATCATATTCTTTGTATTCCAGATCCTGTCCCTTATATGTCTCAAGAATCTCGTAAGCTGGCTTTCCTTCTTCCGCCAGTTTGCCAAGGACCGTATCAAGAAGCGCGACTGCCATGTAGTATACGTATCCATCTGCTGCCTTCACCTTTGCATAGTCTTCCTGCGGATTTACGCAAAGGCCGATATTGGATGGCAATGTCCAAGGCGTGGTAGTCCATGCAAGGAAATACGCGTCTTCGCCTACCACCTTGAAGCGAACGATCGCAGAGCGCTCCTTCACGTCTTTATAGCCCTGGGCTACTTCCTGTGCGGAAAGCGGAGTTCCGCAGCGCGGGCAGTAAGGCACGATCTTAAAGCCCTTGTAAAGCAGGCCCTTATCCCAGATCTGTTTAAGTGCCCACCACTCGGACTCAATAAAGTCATTATGATAGGTCACATATGGGTTTTCCATATCAGCCCAGAACCCTACCGTTCCGGAGAAATCTTCCCACATGCCCTTGTACTTCCATACGCTTTCCTTACATTTGTCTATAAACGGCTCCAGGCCATATTCTTCAATCTGGTCTTTTCCATCCAGGCCCAGCGCTTTTTCTACTTCCAGTTCTACCGGCAGCCCATGGGTATCCCATCCTGCCTTACGCGGTACCTCGTATCCCTTCATCGTGCGGTATCTTGGAATCATATCCTTGATAACGCGAGTGAGTACATGGCCGATATGCGGCTTGCCGTTGGCTGTCGGCGGGCCGTCATAGAACATATAGATATCATTGCCATCACGCTCTTTCATGCTTTTTTCAAAGATGCCATTTTCTTCCCAGAATTTTTCAATTTCTTTTTCTCTGTCTACAAAATTCAAGTCCGTTGAAACTTTCTTGTACATTTTGAAACCTCCTTAATCATGTATCTTAATTAAAATTAAAAAAACTTCCGCCCTGAATAGGACGAAAGCCAAGCCTGCGTTTATAAACCACCTAAACATACTATCATATGCCTTCCCTGTAACGGAGGAATGCCGTCAGCATCTACTTGACCGTCCTATGGCCTTTCAAACGCTGCAACTCGGAAGTGATATTCAGATATACCTTACTTGCACCAGGCTTGCACCGTCCCTGGCTCGCTATGCCTTTCTGATCTATCCTACTGTCTTCGTCAACATTTTTCTTATATGCTGTTCTATTATAGTAAAAAAGCCCCTGAATAGTCAAGGGTTTTTTACAATCTTTCTATCTTCTGCGCCGCCTTTTCCTTATACGGCTCCTGCGCGTGATCACGCTGATAAACATAGCGATCAGAATTGCCAGCACCACCGATGCGCATGCAACAGCCATCTTCTTTGTCTTGCCTTTCTTCTGGCCATCATCCTTTGATTTCTTTTCCTTCTTTGCAGCCGTAACTTTGGCTGAATGCTCATCCTTATAACTGTCGCTCAAGGTACATCTGGCAGAGCCAACCGGATTGCCTTCATATGTATATTGAAGCGTTGCCTCGCTGCTGGTTCCCCCGTCCGGGATCAACTCCATATCCAGATCCTCAAACTTCACGCTCTGCGGAAGCATTACATAATTGCCGCTTCCATCCTCCAATATCTCTCCTACATCCTTGGATGACTCATAATCTGCCACCGGCACTTTGCTAAAATTGTTGAATGCGTACTCGAACAGGCCTGTGGTGTCCGGGTAGATATGCACCCCATGGGTCCTTAAGACTACGCACACCAGCTGCATGCCTCCATTATCTGCCATGGTTATCAAGGTAGACAATGCATCCGACGTAAATCCCGTCTTCCCACCGATCGCATATGGATAATAATTCGAATTCTCCGGCATGAGCATCTTATGCTTCTGCTGGAAGATATGTTCTTCTACCGTCTCAGTCGCGGGAATGGTATAGTTCAGCGTCTGGACGATGCGGAAGAAATCCGGATGCTTAAAAAGTTCCCGTCCTATAAGCGCCATGTCCCTGGCACAAGTATAGTGATTCTCATCGTGAAGCCCGTTCGTATTGGCAAAATTCGAATTCTCCCCGCCAAGTTCCCTGCACCGGGTATTCATCTGTTCCAGAAACCAGCTGTAATCATGGCCTGCATTAATGCCCACGCTCTCGCCTACCGCATAGGCCGCTTCATTGGCGGATGCCAGAAGCGTTGCGTGCAGCGCTTGCTCCAAAGATATCTGGTTTCCTTCTTTCAGTCCCACGGAGGAATCTCCAGGCTGCAGGAATGCCACGCTATCATGTGAAAATGTCACCGGGTCTTCAAGCTGTCCGTTTTCCAGCGCTACCAGGGCGGTCAGCACCTTGGTAATGCTGGCCGGATATTGGTGGGAATCAATATTCTTCGCATACAGGATTGCCCCTGTCCCCACTTCCATTACGATTGCCGCTTCCCCATAGGTACCCGGCCCTTGCGGCCAATTCTTCCAGTCATTGCTCTCAACCTTCATCTCATAGGCTGCTTGTTCAGCCTTCTGTTCTTCTGACAGTTCCTCTGTCTGCTCGGCCGCATCCGGCTCAGTGGCCAATACGGTCGTTTCCGTGCAAGCGCACATGACTGCCAGTAATAGAATCGCTGCCAGTATCTGCCTGCCTCGTCTCATCATTCCGTCCTCCGTATAACTTTTTTCTTGCAATATATTTTACCATAGCAGGAGTCATTGCACCAGCAAAAGAAATTACAGCCTTCCCAGATACCAGATGATCCTTCCTTTTATATCACTGGTCTTCACCGTGCCAAATTCCCGTGAGTCTTCTGATATTTCCCGGTTATCTCCCAGGACAAAGACTTCCTTATCTTCAACCACCACAGGATACTCGACGCTGCTTCCAGTCCGTCTGGTCTTTCCGAGCGTTCCTTTGAATTTCGCTTCTTCTCCATTCACATATACCTTGCCGGACTGGATATTTACCGTATCTCCGGCTACTGCTACGACTCTTTTTACAAATTCCTCTCCGTCTGGTCTTTCGAGAACGATCACATCTCCGGGCCTATACTCTTTTCCCAGACGGAAATAAGCTACAATATCCTTGTCATGGAGGGTAGGGTACATGGAATTGCCTGTTACGGTGGAAAATCCCATCATCAGATAGAAAACCAGCAGGATCACGGCAGCCAGCGCTAAAAACTGCAGGGAAATCACGAGCCTGGCCTTTCTCATTTCCTTTTTCTTCTGACTACGCAGCTGCGGATCTACATCTTCCAGCACCTTTTTCTTAATCTCATCGATCTCCATAATATGACCTTCTGTTCTGCAAATTTATTATCCTATTATTATAATAGATTGACCAACTGAATACAAGTTATGATATAATGGGTTATAATGTTAGCAACTAGCGAAGGAGTCTGATTGTCATGAAGAAGTTAAGCGTATTTAAGATCATCCAGCTATCCATCCTGGCTGTGATCACCCTTATCAGCGTCTTTTTCCTATTAAAGCCAGAGGTAAAGCAGTTCGTGTTTTCCTCTTCATCTGCTACCACATTATTCTTTTTAATTTGGATTATTTTAATAGCAAGTTTTTTGTTTATTTTGATAGATTTAAGTATTATATCTTCCATTAAACTTCATTTTCATAATTTGTATGGGGTGGCATATTCAGATCCTTTATCCGGCATACCCAACCGCTTCAGCTGCGATACGCTGATTGAAAAGTATATTGATTCCGAATTGCCCGAGGATATCGGATGCATTATGATTGACCTGGCCAATCTGCCTGAGGTCAATTCATTGTATGACCACGCCGCCGGCAACCGGCTGTTAAAAGATTTTTCCGCTATCCTGTCCTCATCTGCGCTGTCGCTTGGCTTTGTAGGACGGAACGGAGGAAATAAATTTCTTGCTATATTTGAAGACTGTACCCAGGAAAAACTGGATGCCTTTCTGGCAAGGGTTTCCGAAAGAGTACAGCGCCATAATGCAAAGGCAGATTCCATAGACATGGAATACAAAGCCGGCACCGCCCTTAACAGCGAGGAGCATCTCGCGAAGATTACCGGGCTTATCGCTCTTGCCAATAACCGGATTTACAAATCATCATAATGCAGGAGGGAGAATTGTCTTATGGCTGAACTGGATTATGAATATTTGGACAGACTGTTAAAGAAGGCAAAAGAGGACGACAGCGACGCCCTTGCCGAGTTGTACGCAGCCACCTACAGAAAGCAGTACCGTTATGCCTGCCAATATATTGAAGATCCTTTTCTGGCGCAGGATATTCTGCAGGATGTCTATATATGCGCCTTTGAGAATATAGAATCGCTCGATGACTCGCGCTGCCTTGCATCCTGGCTGGAAGAGATAAATGGCCGAATCTGCCATGAGGCTTCCCTGCAGGATCATGTTTCCTCGCAATCACGCCGGTCCAGGATTCCAGATCTGGAGCCGCAGGCTGCGGGAGAACTGCTCAATCATATTTTTGCCAGACGTGATATGGAACCTTCCACAATCCCTGTGGAGATTCTTGAATCTTGGGAGAATTATAAGAAGCCTGGATTTAGATGGGAGAAGGCTGCCGCCTGTATATTCCTGATACTTCTTCTGCTTCTGCCCTTCCTGTTTCTTAAGCCTTCCATTGTGGCAGAACGCAAGAATATAGACTCGGCATCCAATGCGCTGTATGATATCCGCATCCAAAGCTTGCTTCCAGTGCGCTCCGTCAGCGCGACGCTTGATAACAGCACGCCGGTTCCTCTGCGCAAATCCGGTTCCAAAAAGTATACGGCTGAGATCATTTCCAATGGGAAGTTAAAGATCAAGGCAGTATCAATGAACGGGCAGACAACAGTTAAGACTTATACCGTATCGCATCTGGATATGGATAAGCCTGAATTTATTAAATCTTATACCCAAGACGACCTGATATATCTGGTGGTCCAGGATACCTATTCCGGTATTGATTACGGAAATATCCGCGGCCTGAAGCCAGAATCCTATGACATAGAAGAAGGAATCATTACCTTTCGGATCCCAAAGACGCCTACATCTGTAATCATTCCGGACCACGCAGGAAATGAACTGAAGCTTCTTGTCTCTCCAATTGAAGAATGATGATTGAATTAAGGAGGAATACCGACATGAGCCGTATTACAAGTCTGACTTGTATCACCTTTATACTGTCATGTATTCTCCTTTGCAGTTGTTCCGGCAAGGAATCTGTTGCCAAAACCGAGCATAAGGGCCCTCCCAGGGATTCCGCTCCCAAGGTTCTTACGCCTTCTGCGGATGGGACAGTCGTTTATAATAACGACTATGCATCCATAGATGCATCAAACACATCCCAGGGCTACATTATGGTCAGCTACTCCGGGGATTGTCCAAAGGTGAAGGTACAGATAACCGGACCTGATCAGGTTCCTTATACCTACCTGCTGATAGACAGGGGAGCCTATACCACCTTCCCTCTCTCTGCCGGGAATGGTGCTTACACGATACAGGTGCTGGAAAATGTGGAAGGCGACTCTTACCTTATCGCCTTATCCCAGGATATCGATGTCGCAATTGAAGATGAATTCCTGCCATTTCTCTATCCCAATCAATATGTATCCTTTACTGCCGATTCAAAGACGGTTATCAAAGGGAGCGAACTGGCAAAGAATGCTTACAGCGATCTGGAAGTCATCCAGGACATCTATCACTATGTCATCGAGAATATCTCTTATGATACTGCAAAGGCGGATAGCGTTACTTATGGATACCTGCCTGATATTGATGCTACGCTCAAGTCAGGGACCGGCATCTGCTTCGACTATGCTTCTGTAATGACCGCCATGCTCCGCTCCCAGGGCATACCTACGAAACTTGAAGTAGGATATTCCGGAGAAGCCTTGCATGCCTGGATCAGCACTTATACCAAAGACACTGGCTGGATAGACGATATCATTGAATTTGACGGCACTTCCTGGGAATTGATGGATCCCACGCTTGCCGCTAATAACAATACTTCCTCTGTCGGCAAATATATCGGCGATGGAAGCCATTATGTACTAAAATACTCATATTAATACTATGCCTAAGGAAAGGAGCCCTTATGCCTAAGAAAAATATTACGCCACTATCAAATACAGAGATTGCTTCCTTCTGTTCCCAGATGGCAATGATCTTAAAGTCTGGAATCTCTTCCATTGAGGGAATCTCGATCATGCTGCAGGATGCGAAGGGCAGCGATGAAACAGAACTGCTGGCCGTTATGAACGATACGCTGACCCAGACTGGCATTCTTCATGAAGCCTTAAAAGAGACGGGCGCTTTTCCCGGATACCTGCTTAATATGGTACGTATCGGCGAGCAGACCGGTCGCCTGGATGATGTCATGCAGTCGCTGGCCGAGTACTATGAAAAAGAGGCCTCATTGGCGCAGACCATCAAGAACGCGGTTACTTATCCGCTTATCATGATATTTATGATGATTCTCGTAATTATCGTCCTGATTACAAAAGTCATGCCTGTCTTCAATCAGGTATTCAAGCAGCTCGGAAGCGAAATGACCGGTCCTTCCAGGGCCATCCTTCATATCGGAGCCTTTCTTGACCGGCATTCCGTTATTTTTATCGGTTTACTTATAGTCATCGCCGCCCTGGCTGTCTATGCCTTCAAAACCACCAGGGGCCAGAATACCTTCCGAGGCATAATAGTTCGATTCAGGAGTACACGGAATATCTCCGAAAAAATCTCCTCCTACAGATTTGCCAACGGTATGGCGTTGACGTTAAGCAGCGGGCTTACGCCAGAAGAGTGCCTGAATCTGGCAGCGGATCTGATCGAGCAGGATGAGTTTCGTAGGAGACTGTCCAAATGTAAGGAAGCGGTTTCCTCCGGCGAAGATCTCTGTAATACTCTGCTGGAAAACGGCGTATTTTCAGGAGTATATGCAAGAATGGCATCTATTGGATCAAGGACCGGCATATTAGATGATGTCATGAACAAGATCGCCCATCAGTATGAAGAAGACATCGACACGCACCTTTCCAGTATCATTGCAACCGTTGAGCCCACGCTTGTCATCATACTGTCCATCATCGTAGGAATTATACTGCTGTCGGTAATGCTTCCTCTTATGAGCATTATGGCTGCCCTATAGCAAAGGAGTTTTTATGACGCACCGTTTTGAAAGAAACCGAAAAAGTTCATACCTTAGAAATATTATTATTTCTTTATCGTTCTTTCTTGCCGTATTACTATGTTTCTATCTCTCTGTCATGTCCGTCTCCAGCGAATCTGACAAGGAGGAGTATCGGACTCTTGAAACTGCATTGACGCGAAGTATTACCCAGTGCTATGCGGTAGAGGGGAATTATCCGGAGAGTCTCGACTATCTGAAGAAGAGTTACGGGCTCCACTATGATGAAGAAAAATTTTTTGTAGACTATCAGCCTCTGGGCTCCAATATAATGCCTGATGTAACGATTATCAAAAAGGAGGAGTAGGCGTGAGATTCCGTAGCCAGAATAGACATGTCATAGATTTTATATTTCCATTAGCGGTATTTTTTGTATTCGCGGCTTCTTCCTTTGCCGTGCTGGTTCTCTCTGCCAACATTTATAATACGCAGACAAAAGAATCCAGCAGCAATTATGTTGCCCGCACCTCCCTAGCCTATGTCAATGAGAAGATACGCCAGAATGATGAAGGTGGCGGCATGTCCATCCAGTCTGTAGACGGACGTGACTGTCTTGCTCTTGCAGGAAACTCTGACGGAATTGCATATACCACCTATATCTATGAATACGATGGAAGCCTGAAGGAATTATTTATACGCGACGGCGTGTCAGCCTCTTTGAAAAGCGGGAAGGACATTATGGAACTTGAGTCATTCCAAATGGAAGAAATTGAAGAAGGGTTATTTCGATTTGTATTTACAGACAAAGATGGCAGGAAGTCTTCGTCTCTTGTCGCAGAAAGGAGCACGCCATGAAACAGTCATTGAACCGGCACTCCAGCATGTTCCTGATGGAGATCATTATTGCAATTCTTTTCTTTTCCCTGGTAAGCGCCTTCTGTCTGCGTATTTTTACTGCATCCCGCCAGATGGGACAGGATACCAATGATCTGAATATGGCTGTGAACCAGTCCGAGAATATCGCGGAGCTACTGGCCTATGCCTTGAAATCCCCGGATTCTTCTTCCATGGATATGAAAGGAATCTCCAGTTTTCTTGCCTCTGAATACCCGGATATCGCTGTAGATGGCAATTGTTTAACCATATACTATGATGCCAGCTGGAACCGCTGTACTTCCGAAAACGCGACATATTATATAGAGGTCAGGAAAACGCAGGAGGAATCCCTCTGCGTATTTTGCATAGATGCATATAAGGCTTCTGAGAAAAAGAAGCCTGTCTATTCGCTTAATGTAAGCCTTCATCCCCCTCTTCATCCATAGTCAGTACTACGCTGGGATGAAAAAGGGAATATTTTATAAGGAGCTGCCATGAAAAAGAAAAACTTTTCGATTACAAATATAGGTACCGTATCGCTGCTGATGATCTTCATTATCCTTTGCATGGTCACCTTTGCCGCGCTTTCCTTATCATCTGCCGCGGCAGATCACAGGTTCAGCCAGAAGATGGCCGACCATTCCAAAGAGTATTATAAGGCTTCCGGACAGGCGGAGACAAAACTTGCGGAAATTGACCATATATTGGACATCGCATATAAAGGCGCCGAGTCTGATGATGATTACTATCAGCAGATCAAAGACAGCCTTCCAGAAATCTCCCGGACGTTTACAAAAGAGAATCCCCTGATCTCATACCAGGCTGATATGAATGATTCCCAGGCAGTTTTCGTACAGTTAAGAATCTTGTCGCCTACGGAAATAGCATCCAATGGATCAAGCAATTATTATCAGATTGTCGCCTGGAAGGAAATCAATACCAAAGAATGGAAGGGCGACAATAGCATCCAATTAATCGGTGAAGAATAAGGAGGAATATCCATTATGAACTTGAATACATCGCAATTACTAGAAAACGCCGTACGGGCAGGTGCCTCCGACGTGTTTATCGTAGCCGGGCTTCCCGTTTCCATGAGGATTAACGGGGTGATTGCCAGAGAAGATGAATGCCGTCTTTTGCCGGAAGATACCAGAATGGTTATCGGACAGATCTACCAGCTTGCCGGAAATCGCCCAATATCCAATCTTGAAGATTCAGGAGACGATGATTTTTCATTCGCGATTCCCGGACTGTCCAGGTTCCGGGTAAGCGCATATAAGCAAAGAGGCGCATTATCCGTCGTCATAAGGATAATAACCTTTACTCTTCCTGATCCAAAGGAAATCGGGCTGCCGGACAAGATTATTAATTTTGCCCACTATTCAAAGGGGATGGTTCTTGTTACCGGTCCTGCCGGCAGTGGAAAGTCCACCACCCTTGCCTGTATTATTGATCATATTAATAAGAGCTACGACAAGCATATCATCACGCTTGAAGACCCTTTGGAATACCTGCACCGGCACAATAAAAGCATCGTAAGCCAGCGGGAAATCAATGTAGATACTCAGAGTTACGTTACTGCGCTTCGAGCATCGCTTCGTCAGAGTCCGGATGTCATCCTCCTGGGAGAGATGCGGGATTATGAGACGATGCAGGTAGCCATGACGGCAGCCGAGACCGGCCATCTTATCTTTTCCACGCTTCATACCATTGGAGCTGCCAATACCATTGACCGGATCATCGATGTATTTCCGCCTAACCAGCAGCGTCAGATTGCTGTCCAGCTGTCCATGGTGCTTCAGGCAGTCGTATCTCAGCAGCTCGTGCCATCCATTGATGGAAGGATGGTCCCAGCCTTCGAAATCATGACCGTGACTCCTGCTATCCGTAATATGATCCGTGACAATAAGATTCCTCAGATTGACGGCATCCTCTATTCTTCAGCCAACGAGGACATGGTATCCATGGATTTAAGCCTTCTGAAGCTGTTCAAGGAAAATATCATCTCCGCTGATACAGCACTTGCATTTGCCACTAATCCAGATATGCTTAGAAAGAAATTTTAAACATAAATAATGGCCGGCGCGAAAAACGCCGGCCATTATCTTTTTTATCCTAATGGATAGATATCATACTCTATATCAGAACATATCTTTCTCTCTAAGCCGGCTTCATACCTGCTTTTTATGCGTTCTCCTATCTTCCTGGCATTCTCTGAAGAAGTTCCCAAAACCATCAAAAGATACTGACTACTGCTATACTGTGTAAAAGCATCCCCTTTGCGCAGTGCATTACGGATTATTTCGTACAGTTCCTCCATCAAGCCTTCCAGCCTTTCAGGATCAAGCTTATCTTCATCTTCCTCCAAAGTAAGCAGCAGAAGATAAGCAGAATCTCCACTCCGCTCAAGCCCTCTTGCCACAAACTGATAGATTCTCTTAAACGTCTCATAATCCTGAAGGTACGCCCCCTCCACGCTGCCCTTTTCCTTCAATTCCTCACTGATAACAGACATATCTTTAAAAACAGGCCCGTTATGGCGAACTTCGATTTTTGACACTTTCCTTTTCTCGGAAACCATTACAATTGACGCTCTTTGGAACACTTTTCCCGGTCTCTCGTATTCTGCTGCATAGACCAGCACGGCAGTTGATAAGACGGAATCTTCCATCTCCAGTTCCTGGCCTGCTTTTTCTACCATTTGGCTGATATTATTATGATTCTGATAGATCTGCTCCCTTTTCGCTACTTCTGTAAAAAATATAGCAAATATATCCGGTCCTATCCTTGCTGCCACTCCACATCCTTCAGCCATATTTTCTGCAATCTGCGCAACTCTTTTTAATAGCCTGTCTCCCATCTGATATCCGTACTTCAGATTAATTCCTCGAAAATCATGTATATCAATTTCAAGGAGCATCCCTGAGTGCCCATTTTTTAGGTGACTGCTCATAAAATCTTCCAACTCGTTCCTGGTACTCAGCCCGGTCAGCAAATCTTTATATGCCATACTTACTCCTTTCACATCTCACACATGCTACCTTTAATCCGATGGATGCATCATTCCTTCCTCAAAAACAACATACCTGCCTCGTCCATTCTGTTTTGCCTGATATAATGCAATATCCGCCTGATGATATAATTGTTTAAAATTCGTTGCTACATCATCATCAATCACAATTCCCATACTCAGGCTTAATCGATCGGGCAGGCCCTCCCTGATACAATAATTTTCTGCTATATCAAGCATCTTACGAGCCTTTTCAAGAACAATTTTCTGATCATATATATCACGCATGAAGATCATGAATTCATCGCCGCCCAGCCGTGCGACGATATCTGTTGAACGAAATAAAGTCCTGCACATCTTTACGACTTCTATCAATACGCAGTCTCCCTGCAAATGCCCGAACTTATCATTAATCTCCTTAAAAAAGTCTATGTCTATCAGCAGGCAGGCATAGTATAAGTCAACGCCTTTATTTCTTATAGCCTTTTTTACCGCCAGTTCCAGATAGCTTCTATTATAAGCGCTGGTAAGAGAATCTGTGCTAGATCGGAGCATAAGCTCCTTTTCTGAACTGATATCAACCACTTTCCCAACTACTTTTGCAAGATTTCCTTCAGAATCAAATACTCCTCTCATCAGCACCCTTCGCCAGATATTCTTGCCATTCCCATCTGCTATCTGGTATTCTGCCTTAATCGTCTTATTGCTGATCTTATCATTAGATATACCCATTATTTTCTCATAAATCTCTGCCTCATCTTCCGGTGATACTCCTAACTCTTTCCACCCTTCAGAAACTCTTGCATTATTTATGATCTTTTTATCTTTCTCACCAGCAACAGATGCTGGATAGAATACCTGTAGTTCATCTTCTCTCATATTATAATCAAAGATAATGTCGTCCGACAATTCTGAAACTATTTCGTTTCTCTCTTTTTCCATCTCCAGCTGTCCGATCGTCTCCTTGATCTCTGAGATATCAGTAAGGATACTATTAATAATAGACTCCTGATTTGCATTCCTTACCTTTTTTCCGTAATCCATAACCCACAGCAGGGTGCCATCCTTTTTTCGGATTCTGTATTCTGTCTTATATTCGTCCCCTTTTTTGAAGCATTCCCTGCAATCTTTCATAGCCTTCGCGACGTCTGGCGGATAGATAGCCCCTTTTGCTGTTCCCCCGCTCATCTCCATAAACTCATCATAAGTATATCCTAGCATATTGCAAAGTTCATCGTTTACATAGAAGAACGTATAGTCATCATCATCAAGGCTTCCTCTCATCCCTCCAGCCGTTGTCTGGGCAAGCATTTCCATCTGCTGCGTCTTTTCAATCAGAAGCCTTTTCAGGAGCCTGTAATTTTCTACGCTCATCTCCTCCGGATAATATTCTTCCTCTCTTACAATGGAATTGGGAGCGGATACATGCATATGCGTCACCTTCCATTGGCCGCTGCATAGATGGAATATAAATGAGGCTCTCTGTCTCAGACTGAAAAATCCATTTTTATCCACTCTGGAATTAATTAAAAACTGTGCTATGACTACAGCAAAATCTTCTCCTTTGCTCACCATGCTATAGTTCTCATCCAGAAGACGTATTTCATACTTGCTGTTGCACCCATTCTCAAAAAAGACTTTAAGCTTATCATAATCAAGGGCCATTGCCTGATCGCTGACCCCAATCCACGATACTTGATTCCGGTCGAAGTATGATAATGCAGCATTCCAGTCTTGCTCAAGATAATAGGTATGAATTAATCCTTCTGCCATTTTCTGAAAGTATCCGGAATCCTGCATATGTCTACCTCCCTAATAAAGATCACCAAAATATTGATATACGGAAATTATACATCATCTTCCTGCATTTGTAAAAGAAAATAAAATAAAGAACCCCCAAAATCAAGGGTTCTTTATGCTATGTAACGCTTTATATAATTGTTTTGATTCTACGGGCTTGATCAGATACTCATCTACGCCTGCCTCATAGGCCATCCTCTGATCTTCATCAAATGCATTGGCAGACATCGCGATGATGGGTACCTTCTTATCTCTTTCTTCCTCGTATCTTCGGATCATCTTGGTCGCTTCAATTCCGTCCATGACAGGCATGCGGATATCCATCAGGATTGCATAATAATATTCTTCGGATTTCTGGAGGAATTTGTCAACGGCCTGCCTCCCGTCTTCTGCAATTTCCACAACCGCGCCGTCCAATTCCAGTATCATCTTAGCAATCTCTCTATTTAACTCATTATCTTCTACAAGAAGGATATGGCGTGCAGAAAGGCTGATATTTTCTTCCTCTTCCTGATCTTGCACAGACATGCTGGCCTTCCACAAAGTATTGCAAAGATTCTCTTTGAAAACGGGTTTGGTTATCAGGTAGTCCGCTCCCGCTTCATAAGCCTCCTCCTCGATTTCCGTATGGTCATATGCGCAGAGAAGGATAATCATTGTCTCAGGTCCTACGATCTTCCTGATCTGCCTGGTCGTTTCCAGGCCATCCATTCCCGGCATCTTATAGTCGATCAAAGCCAGGTTATAGATGTGTCCGCATCTGAGCGCTTTCTCTACTTCATCTATAGCCTTTCTGCCAGAATCAGCCCAGACCGTTAACGCGCCCGACTCTCCAAGAATGGCTGCTGCCTGGCTTCCTACCTGGCTGTCATCATCGACGATCAGTATATACATATCTTTTAGAAGTTCTCTCTGCTTTCTTAATTGTTCTTCCCAGGCATCATCCTCGGAAGGTTTTAACGGGATTTCTACGGAAAAAGTAGTTCCTTCCTGAAGCTTGCTCTCAACCTCAATGGTACCTCCCATAAGTTGAACAATATTATACACGATAGAAAGGCCCAGCCCTGTTCCCACCATATTCCTTGCTACGTCTGCCGACTCCTGCTCAAAAGGCTGGTATAATTTTTTCAGAAACTCCTCCGACATGCCTCTTCCTGTGTCCATAACCTGAAACAGCAGATAAGCATAGCCATTGGTTCGCCTCATTTCTCTGATACTAAGCTTAATGCTTCCATTTTGAGGCGTAAACTTCAGGGAATTGGACAGCAGATTCATAAGAATCTGTTTTACCCTCAATTCGTCTCCAATGTAATACTGCTGCAGCGGCTCTTCATAGTACATTTCGAATTCCAGATTTCTAAGTTCCGCCTGGGGATATATAATCGTAGTTATATTTCCAAGAAATTCAAACATGTCAAACTTCTCATTTTTAAGAATCATCTTGCCGCTTTCAATCTTTGACATATCTAAGATATCATTAATGAGGGACATAAGATATCTGGAGGAATCATCAATCTTCTTAAAGCAATTGGAAGCCTGCCTGCGGTCATCCACCTTCAGCTGCCCTATCGCGCTCATTCCAATGATTGCATTCATAGGAGTCCTAATATCATGGGACATTCTGGAAAGAAATTCAGACTTAGCGTTATTGGCTGCCTTAGCTGCCGCCAAAGCATCTCTAAGCAGCTGCTCCTGCCTTGCCTTCTCTGCCCTCTGCTCATCCAGTATGCGAAACAGCATGACGGCATAGGAATCTTCTCCATAAGGATTTTTTACTGATATCACATGAATAGAGATCCAATGATATTCCCCGTCGTTTCCCATCTGCCGGATTTCGGTGTAGATCTCTCCATTATTGTTGCTTAGCTCCCTCTCCATATTTTCCCGTGTAAATATAGCATCAAATACTTCCTGGTAAGAAGGGTATACAAAAGACCGGGTGCTCTTAAGCAATCCGTCATATGTATCTCTATGCTCAAGTCTCAGTATGTAGGCTTCTGAGCAAATATAATTGTAGGTATTTTTCGTAAGATTCACATTTAAGATCAGCGGATATCCAGCCTGGATGGCTGCCCTTAACAGCTGATTCTCAAGCCTCTGCTCCTGCTCGCGTTCAATCTCAAGCTTCTTTGTCTCTGTAATATCATTAAATACAGCCTGTATTACTTCCTCGCCATTTGCGTTCACCAGGCGTTCCATTGCTACGCTTACAAAGCATCTGCTTCCATCCTTCCTGCTTCCTTCTCTCTCGTAGTATACGATATCTCCGTTTTTTACCAGGGATTCTACCAGATTCCTGTATTTCTCCTTCTCTTCATCCAGTACAAATTGAAATGGATCCCGCACCAATGTCCAGTATTCCTTTTCCGTATATCCATAGATCTCCCACGCGCGCCTATTGGCGTGAATGATCCGGTGGGATGTGTCTGTAGCAAACTGTATGATGCCGCATGGTACCGTATCATAGAGCTGCTTCAGGAACTCCGACTGCTGACGTATCTCGTCATTTGCCTTATTAAGATTATATTCCAGCAAATCGTAGGCTTTTTGAGCTGCTTCTACAGGAAATAGTTCCCCATCCTGCATAGGACCATAAGGTAAAGAATTATGAATATGGACTACTTCCCATCCATCCTTCTTCCTGCGGAATACAAAGGAACATCTCTGATAATTATTGATGCTGATATGTTCCACATTCAGAGCGGACATATAACTGTACGCCTCGCATAGATAATAGTCATCTCCCAATGGCATGGCCACATACTTTTCTTCGGACATCCGAAAAGGCATCATCTCATCCTGGCCTGATCTGAAAGCTTTGCTTACATCCTCATACCCTTCGGCCATCTGATGCTTCCCGCCTCCAATCCATACTACATCCGCCGCAAGCATGGACAGAAAGTAATCCAGATCATTTTCACAGAAATATTTCTTTAGTATCTTATCCGATAGAGCTATGATATCATCCTGATCTTTATTCTTCATTCTTTATTCCTTCATTTCCCTGACATGCATGATCATCTTATTAACCGTATCCTATTATAAATATATTACCATATTACGGTTAAAAGTGAAATTATTCTTTTTTTCTCTCATAAAAGAGATGCCCGAAGACATTCAGCTGTTAGCGTTTTAGCGCTTTTTATCATGTCTGCTGGCGTTCCGGCAAATACCACCTCTCCACCGTTCTTGCCGCCGTCAGGACCGATATCGATGATCCAGTCCGCCTGCTTCATTACATCCAGATTGTGTTCGATCACCACAAGGGTATTCCCACGGGATACGATCATATCGAACAATTTTAAGAGATTTTCAATATCCGACCTATGAAGCCCGGTGGTCGGCTCATCCATCACAATAATGCTTCCCTTTTTTCCAAGGTTCTTTGCCAGTTTGATCCTTTGGCGCTCGCCTCCTGAGAGCGTACTGAGAGGCTGTCCCAGCGTCAGATAGGATAGCCCTACCTGCTGCATGACTCTCAGACGCTTCCTGATCTTGGCATCTTCAAATATCTCCATTGCCTGCGAGGCGGTCAATCCCAGCAATTCGACGATATTCTTTTCCTTATAGGTACAGGCAAGCGCCTCCTTATTATACCGCATCCCTCCACAGGCCTCACATTCCGTTACGATTGGATCCATAAAGGCAAGTTCGGTAACGATAACCCCTTTGCCACCGCAAACCGGGCAGCCGCCGGCAGAATTGAAGCTGAACAGGCTGTCCGGCATGCCGTTCTCCCGCGCCATAATCTTGCGTATCTCATCAAAAAATCCCAGATAAGAGGCCGGAGTAGAGCGGCTCGTTGCCGTGATAGGTCCCTGATCCACCATTACAATATCATCTTCATACTGGTTTGCAAATACCTGGGAGATGAGGGTACTCTTTCCTGATCCGGCAACTCCTGTCACAACGGTCATAATTCCCAGCGGTATGTCTATATCTACATGCTTCAAATTATGGAGACAGGCATCCCTTACCGGCAGGCTTCCCACGCTCCTGCGAGGCTTCTGTTTGACCGGCATGGTTTTTAGCATTGCTCTCCCTGTCAGGGTATCTGCCGTAAGCAGTTCCTGATAATTACCCGCTAAAACAATCTGTCCTCCATTTTGCCCTGCCTGAGGCCCCACGTCGATTACATGATCCGCAATCGAGATCACATCCTTGTCATGCTCGACTACAAGAACGGTATTCCCCTTGTCCCGAAGTTTCTTAAGCAGGTTATTCATACGGTAGACATCCCGGGGATGCATCCCAGCGCTTGGCTCGTCAAAGATATAGGTCATCCCGGTCAGACTGCTTCCCATGTACCGGACTAGTTTCAGCCGCTGTGCCTCACCGCCGGACAGAGAAGGTGTCTCCCGGTTCAGGTGAAGGTAGGGCAAGCCTATCTCAATCATTCTGTCCAGCCCTTCTATGATCGTCTGCACCACTACCTCTACCGTCTTATCCGTAATCTGCGACAGGACCTCCCGAAGCAGCGTCAGCTCCATCTGGCACATATCTGCGATAGTATATCCGTTTATTTTACAGGCCAAAGACGCTTTGTTCAGCCGCTGTCCGTGGCATTCGTTACATTCCATTTCCACAATCAGATTCTGCGACTTTTCTTTGGTGTGCCTGCTCTTGCTACTGATATCCCGGTTCAGAAGAGTCTTCGCGTACTTATGGTACAGGCCGGTCACTTTCGGATTCTCCGGCTCTTTACTGCCATCGCGGGCGCCATAGAGAAGGAGGCTATATTCTTCTTGCGTATACTCTTTAATCGGCTTGTCCAGATCAAACAGGCCGGACTGGGCATACTGCTTCCAATACCAGGAGCCAGGCCGGTACAGGGAATCCTTCACGCAGCCCTCGTTCCAGGATTTATCCAGGTCTAAGATTGCTTCTATATCAACTTTTGTTATCTTTCCTAGCCCGGAACATGTCTTGCACATCCCATTGGGGTCGTTAAAGGAAAAATAGGATGCTGTGCCTACATAGGGTCGCCCAATTCTGGAAAATAGCAGCCGCAAGCTGGAGTACAGTCCACTGATGGTACCCACCGTCGATCGTGCATTCCCTCCCAGAGGAGTCTGGTCCACCACGACAGTCGCCGTTAGATTATCAATCCGTTCCACTGCCGGTTTGGGATATTTGGGAAGCCTGGACCGTACAAATGCCGGATAGGTTGCATTCATCTGCCGCTGTGCTTCAGCGGCAATGGTGTCAAAGACGATACTGGACTTGCCGGAACCTGAAACTCCGGTAAACACCGTGATTTTCTCCTTTGGAATTGTAAATGTGACATGCTTCAGATTATTTTGCGTAAGACCATGAACAATGATATCTGCCATTTTCATATACTCCTTTTACTTGCTATTATGATTAGATGCATAGTATCATTTTACAGAATCTATGGAAGGCGTACATGATACTTTTTGCGGTTTCTTCACGGATTCTATGCTATAATGAGACTTATGTCAGGAGGTGCTTGCTTGAAACAATCAACCCCTTTGGAAAAAGCAATTGAATACATTGAGGCACATTTGAATGAAAATATTGGCCTGAGCGACGTGTCAAGAGAGACCGGCTATTCATACTACCACATGACGCGTCTGTTTGCTTCTGTATTAGGCGAATCTGTTGGCCACTATATCAATCGACGCAGACTTTACAACGCGTCAGAAAAACTGATCTATTCCGATCAGAGGATTATTGACATCGCGCTTGATTGTGGATTTAAATCACCAGAAGCCTTCAGCAGGGCTTTTAAGACGGCATTTGGATGCAGCCCGGCCGGCTATCGAAAAGCAGGTCTTGATTTGGTAACCAGCGCTAAGAAAAAACTGGAGCCTGAGGATGTTGCTCATATCGCCAACAATATATCTCATTCTCCTGAAATTCTTATTGCGGAGGAACAAAAAATAGCTGGTATCCGTGGAACCGTATCACTCTTTGATAACGAGATTCCAGAACTATGGGAGGAATATCTCCGTTTTCATAAGAAATATTTAAAGACGGCGGGTGCGGGCTATAGCATCTGCGAGACGAAGCAGACTACCTATACGAAAGATGGAAATATATCATTTTCAGTTATCATAGGCAGCCAGGTAGATCATTTTGATGATCTTCCATATCCACTGACCGGCAAGATTCTAAGTGGAGGCAAGTACGCCGTTTTCACTCATAGAGGCACCTTTCTGAATCTTTTTAAAACGTATCAGTATATCTATGGCACATGGCTGCAAATAACGAAGGAAGAACTGGATGACCAGGAGGACTTTGAAGTATATGAGCGCGAGGTGCGATCATTTGATGACCCGGATAATCAGGTAAAGATTTATATTCCAATAAAATAGGAACTAAAAGAGACTAAAAAAACAGCGCCTTTCATTTTTCATGAAAAGCGCTGATTTTAGCGTTCCCTGCGAGAATCGAACTCACAACTAGTGCTTAGGAGGCACTTGTTATATCCATTTAACTAAGGGAACATGTACTATTTTGTTTATTTACTCAGGAGAGCACCTTAGTGCCCTCCTATTATACTTCAAACTGGTATCAATTGTCAATTACTTAAAATTAATCCTTCCTTGCATCCATATATTTCCTTTAAATCTTCTCCCCACTGCAGGCTCTCCTACTACGTCCTTTACAGGCACGCATACATCAAAAGTCAGTTCATTGACCTCCAGCTTCATAATATACAGTTCCTCTTTTGTATATTCATTTTCCATCTGCTGGAATTCACGAATCTCTCCCATGATAGAATAACAGTCGCATTCCACCCCATAGGGCATGATATATGTATCCACAATACTGAATACATCTTCGCTTATCAGCCTTCTTGATACTTCTGAGTATGTATCAATATCATCGAGAGTCAGGCTTTCAATTGCCACGGGATCGCCGCTTTTGGCCGCACTTAAGAGCATCATCCTGTTGCGCGTCTCCTCCTGCTGTCTCTTTTCCTGCTCCTTATCCTTTGATACAGGGAACAAGACTGTTCCCCCATTACAAAGGCCGGACAAAGTCACGGAAGTATATTTGATGCTGCTTTTGGACAACTGTTTTTCCTTTAAATATTCCACTGTATTCTGAAGGTAGAATATCAGGCTGATTCCTATCTTGATATCTTCGCATATCCCTACATATGCTTCCCGGTCCATTCTTCGCTCTACAAAAACATCTGCATGTGAGGTTATTCCTGTACCGAAAAAGTATGGATAGTAATATTGACGGTCAAAGCATTCATCTATATCCATGTCGCCACATAGAGCCAGGCCTATTCCCGCGCCAAACTCTTTCTGGTATTCGCAGAAGTCCATTTCGTCTCCCCTGGATATAAGGTTATGCTGGGTAAATGACTCTTCCGTCTGCCTTAGGATTGCATTTAATTCTCTTTTGCCTTTGATATTTCCAAATCCAATTGCTTTCAGGTATTGATGCATATCATATTCCTTACCAAAATTATTTTTTAGGTATGAGTCTTGTAGTTCCACCCATATATGGCTGTAAAACTTCTGGAATCTTAACGGATCCATCTGCCTGAAGATTATTTTCAAGGAATGCAATCAGCATTCTCGGAGGCGCAGCTACCGTATTATTCAGCGTATGCGCGAAATATTTGCTATCTTCGCCTTTTACGCGGATTCCAAGTCTTCTTGCCTGGGCATCCCCGAGATTAGAGCAGCTTCCCACCTCGAAATATTTTTTCTGTCTTGGGGACCATGCTTCTACGTCGCAAGATTTTACTTTCAGATCTGCCAGGTCTCCGGAGCAGCATTCGAGAGTACGCACAGGAATGTCCATTGAACGGAACAGATCTACCGTATTCTGCCATAATTTATCGTACCACATCTTGCTTTCTTCAGGCTTGCAGACAACTATCATTTCCTGTTTTTCAAACTGGTGAATTCTATATACTCCACGTTCCTCGATTCCATGAGCGCCTTTCTCCTTGCGGAAGCATGGAGAATAACTGGTCAGTGTCTGTGGAAGCTGGTCTTCTGTAAGCATAGTATCAATGAATTTTCCAATCATGGAATGCTCGCTTGTTCCGATCAAATACAAGTCTTCTCCTTCAATCTTATACATCATGGCATCCATTTCGGCAAAACTCATAACACCGGTAACTACATTGCTGCGGATCATGAATGGCGGAATACAGTAAGTAAATCCGCGGCCAATCATAAAGTCGCGGGCATAAGACAGCACAGCAGAATGAAGCCTTGCAATATCTCCCATCAGATAGTAAAAGCCATTTCCCGCAACTCTTCCAGCACTCTCAAGATCGATTCCATTAAAACTTTCCATGATTTCTGTATGGTATGGAATCTCGAAATCTGGTACCACCGGCTCGCCAAACTTCTCTATTTCAACATTTTCGCTGTCGTCTTTTCCAATTGGTACGGAAGGATCAATGATATTTGGAATTGTCATCATGATCTTCTTAATCTTTGCTTCAACTTCCTTTTCTTCTGTGGAAAGGAATTCTACTCTGTCAGCATTCTCCTGAACCTTCTTCTTTAATTCTTCTGCCTCATCCTTCTTTCCCTGAGCCATGCATGCGCCGATTTCCTTAGAAATCTTATTCCTGTCAGCACGAAGCGCTTCTACTTCCTGTTTAATATCCCTGTTTCTCTTATCCAGTTCCAGTACTTCGTCAACTAAAGGCAGCTTTTCATCCTGAAATTTCTTTTTAATATTTTCCTTTACTACATCAGGATTCATTCTTACAAATTTAATGTCTAACATATATATATCCTCCTCATTTCTTATATATTATCTCTTTATCTTATTTTCCTTTAATATTTTTAGCGTTAATGTCGTAGGCATCCTTAAATATAGCCTTATCAAGTGCTTCCGCCTCTTCTTCCGCTAATTCTACATAACTTTCGCCCTTTACGATTTCCTTAACATAGGTGTAGCAGCCCTCTCTACTGTGCATAGCGTTAATGACCCATCCGCTATTATTGCCATCCAGCATTGCCAGCGCAAAACTTAATTTGCCACCCATTTCATTAAAAGCGTCATATTTGACGATTCCTAATTTCTGATAATCGCTCTCCATCTTTTTGCTGATTTCTTTGATATCAAGACGGTTCTGCTTGGTAATCTTAAGGATGGCATCCACCTCCGAGAACTTGTCCTTCATGCTCTCTTCTAAAGTCTTTCCATCTTTCCCACGCATAAACGAGGCATAACTACTTTTTAATCTATTATACTTCATCGTTACGTTCACGTATAGCACAAACAGCACGACAATCAAAATCAGTATGAACAGGAAAATGAATGCCGGATCTATTGCTAATTTCTTAAGTATACTACTTTCCATATATTTATTCTTCCCTTCTAATACTCATTATCATATCGAACATACGTTCTAATTCTTTATCCGAATAATATTCTATCTCTATCTTACCTTTACCCTTTCCCTTCGAAGCTATACTTACTTTTGTACCCATAACTTCTTTCATCTTCTCTTCCAGGTCATTGTATATAAATACGTGTTCAATTACCTTTTTTTCTTTCGGTTTTTTGGGGTTCTTAATATCCTTTATAAGTTTCTCTGTCTCGCGGACGCTTAACTTCTCGTCAAATATTTTATTTGCCAATATGTATTGCTGCTCTTTATCATCTATAGCCAGCAACGCTCTGGCATGTCCTGTAGATATCATATCGTCTATGATCATCTGCTGCACTTTATCATTTAATCTAAGGAGACGCATAGAATTAGTTACTGCTGTCCGGCTTTTCGATACTCTCTCAGCTACCTCATCCTGTTTCAAGTTGAACTCTTCAAGAAGTTTCTTGTATGCCATAGCCTCTTCAATCGGATTCAGATTTTCTCTTTGAATATTTTCTATCAATGCTATCTCTACTATTTCCTGTTCAGAGTAATCTTTTATAATTACTGGCACTTCTTTTATGCCAGCCAATTTTGCCGCTCTCCATCTTCTCTCACCGGCAATTATTTCATAATAATCCTTATTCTTCCTCACCAGCAAAGGCTGTAATACTCCAAATTGCTTGATAGAATCCGCTAATTCCAGCAGCGCATCTTCTTCAAAATTTTTTCTTGGCTGATCTCTGTTAGGCTCAACCATATTAATCTTCATCATTTGCTCTCCAGATTTTAACTCTGGCTGCTTCACCTGTTCTGTCGATATATCCGGATTAGCAGGTTTTACATTTCTGTTGTTTGGAATCAGGCTGTCAAGGCCTTTTCCCAGTCCTTTTTTATTTACTGCCATTGCATCCTCCTATAGTTTACAATCCTTTACTTATTACTTCATCAGCAAGTCTCATATAACTCTCGGAACCTGCTGACTTTGGATCATATTGATTAATCGGCATACCATAACTCGGTGCTTCAGCAAGACGAATATTTCTTGGTATGATTGTTTTATAAATATTTTGTTGAAGATTGTCCTTTACATTCTCCACAACCTGTAATGACAAATTTGTTCTGGCATCGTACATAGTAAATACTACGCCTTCTATTTCCAAATCCGGATTCAATCTGTCTTTTACCAATTCTACTGTATGAATTAATTGGCTTAACCCCTCCAATGCATAGTATTCACATTGGATAGGAACTAAAACAGAATCTGCCGTTGTCATTGCGTTGATTGTCAGCATGCTCAGCGACGGCGGACAATCAATAATAACAAAATCATAATTATCCCGTATCTTCTGTATAGAATTTCTAACAATAAACTCCTTATTTTCAACGTCTATAAGTTCTATTTCCGCTGCTGATAAATCTATATTTGTAGGAAGTACATCTAGATTCTCCATTGCTTCTTTCTGCAACACTTCCTCTATATCAGATTCACCGATTATCATATCATATACCGTTTTTTCTATAGACTCTTTATCCAGTCCCAGACCGCTGGTCATATTTCCTTGGGGATCCATGTCTACGGCAAGAACTTTTTTACCTTTATCGGCAAGACAAGCGGATAGATTTATTGCAGTTGTTGTTTTACCTACTCCGCCCTTTTGATTGGCGATAGCTATAATTCTTCCCATTTATTAATCACCTTTCTTTTTAGCATAGATTTAGTATAACACTTTTTATAGTACTTATCTACAAAATGTTTCACGTGAAACATAGTTTTTCTATTATTCATAAATGTTTCACGTGAAACATTTTATATTTGGTTAATTTTCCTCACGGAATGTTTCACGTGAAACATTCTTGGTTTAATTCTTAATTAAATAGCGCTGGTGTTTAATGTTTAAGTTAAATAAAACCTTCCTTATTTTAAAGTACATACTTTTAAACTTTGTAAAACTTTTATATTACTTATTTTTTATAATTATTTATTTACATGTTTTATTGTGTTACCGTATATCCAAAACAACATTTATGTTCCTTAACAACCTAATAAAAACTGTTTTTTGATAAATCTGTTTCATTCTTAATTCTGTTGATAGTAGATATTCAAATTTATATTTTTAAATATATTTTATCAAGTTGTTCATCTTTAATTATTTTCTATTATTTTAATTAACGCGACTCGGAATATTCAATCATATATACTTTTCTTCGTAGTAGAATATTATTAATTATATAAGTACTTCAGTGTTTCACGTGAAACATTTACATAAAACTTAATCTGTAGTATAATAATATTATCTTTTCATACAGATATTATTATAGAAAGAGGGGTATAAGTATGAGTTGGAAGAAAAAACTTGCAGCCGGTACAGCATTACTTGGATTATCCACACTAACGATACATATGATAAATAAATTTGTATACTTTTCAGCAACGCTTGATAACTTATTAAGTAACCCATCAGGTTCATACTATGAATGGAAATTTGGAAAAATATATTATACCAAAAAGGGCGATGGAAAACCGCTCCTGCTAATACACGATTTAACCACCTCCAGTTCTGCTTATGAATGGAATAAGGTTATAGATAAGTTTTCAAAAACCAATACTGTTTATTGTCTGGATCTTTTAGGCTGTGGACGATCTGATAAGCCTAATCTTACTTATACTAATTATTTATATGTACAACTTTTAACTGATTTTATTAAGCATGTAATTGGAGATAAGACGGATATTATTGCAACCGGTGAGTCTGGCTCATTTGCCATAGCAGCCTGTCAAAACGACCCGACAATAATAGACCAGATTGTTCTTGTGAATCCACCTAACATCAAATTATTATCAAAGATACCATCTAAAAGAACGAAGGTACTTACCCGATTTATTAATCTACCAATCTTCGGAACATTCTTATACAATATGCTGACAAGAAAGAAAAATATTGATGAAATGTTTAGAATGAATTATTATTATAATTCTGAAGATATTGATGAAAGTATAATAAACACTTATTATGAAACCGCCCATTCTGGAAACGCACTGTCCAAATATTTGTTTGCCAGTCAATGTGGCCATTATAATACAGTAAACATCTCTCACTGTCTGGAGTCTTTAACTAACAGTATTTTCATAGTCACTGGTGATGGAAATCCTGAAAATGTGAGTGTAGCAGATATGTATAAGAATATATTACCTTCCATTGAAATCGAAGGCGTAGAAGAAACTAAGCATCTGCCTCAATTAGAAAAATCCAGCGATTTTGTAAATAAGGTAAATATACTTCTTGGAAATTGTTAATAAGTAGAGAAAATATTCTAAATAATAAAGAGTGAAGTAACAGAATCAATTATACTGCTACCTCACTCTTTGTTTTAATCTTTACTTTAGTGGCTCCTTTGATGGTAAACCTGCTTTTCTTGGAAATTTCTTGCCTGTACTCTTTATCTTATTAATCTTCACAAAAGACCTGCCTATATCTGTACCTGGAAGTTGGAATTTATAGATATCTTCCAGTTCGCCGCCAAGTATTTGAACCGCTTTTTCAGATTCAGATATTTCCTTATCTATATTTCCGGACTTATAGGAAACAAACATACCCCCTACCCGTATATATGGCAGACAATATTCACTGAGCGTAGCAAGATTTGCTACTGCCCTTGAAACGCATAAATCATATTTTTCACGGTATTCTGCCTGTCTTGCAAAGTCCTCTGCTCTTCCATGAATTGTATAAATATCTTTCAGTCCAAGTTCTTTGATAATTGTATCAAGAAACTTTATCCTCTTATTCAGAGAATCCAGTAGTGTAATTCTAAGGTGAGGAAATGTAATCTTCAAAGGTATGCCTGGAAATCCTGCTCCTGTACCCACATCTATTACATAATTTACATTCTCAATATTCAATACTTCAACCAAGGAAAGACTATCTACAAAATGCTTTTCCACCACTTCCCCATATTCCGTAATCCCCGTAAGATTCATCACTTTATTCCATTCAATCAGAAGTTGGTAAAAATCATCAAACTGTTTCCTTTGGATATCATTGATTTGTATTCCTAGTTTTTCTAGTTTTTCTTCTAATATATGTTCCATAATACTCTCCACTATTTCTCATCTCCGCCATTTGTCTTAAATACGCCAAGACTTTATCTCATCTCAAGATAAACCAAAAGTACTGATATATCTGCAGGCGATACGCCAGATATTCTCGATGCCTGTCCTATGGAAGCGGGACGATACTCTTTTAATTTCTGTAAGGCTTCTAATCGCAGACTCTTTACCAAATCATAATCAATGTTTTCCGGAATCTTCTTATTTTCAAGCTTTTTAAATTGTTCCACCTGCTTTTTCTGCCTGCTGATATATCCGTCATATTTGATGGATATATTAATCTGCTCTACAACCTCTTCGTCCAATTCCTCAGGAAGTACTGGTCTGCCTTCATCTATATCTGCCAGCATCTCATAAGAAAGTTCCGGCCTGCGAATCAATTCCGCAACGGTAGTTCCAGAAGACAGCGGAGTACTTCCATACGACTTAAGCAGATTCTGAACCTTTGCATTAGCGCCAATATTGGCATGAGCCAGGCGCTTTACCTCTTTTTCAATTAATTCTTCCTTTTGAATCAGGCGATGGTATCTTTCCTCTGATATAAGTCCTACCTCATAGCCTATTCTTGTAAGCCTCTGGTCAGCATTATCCTGCCTCAGAAGAAGGCGGTATTCTGCGCGCGAAGTCATCATTCTGTATGGCTCATGGCTTTCTTTTGTTACCAGATCATCAATCAACACTCCAATATAGGCCTGAGATCGGTCCAATATTATGCTCTCTTTTCCCTGCAGCTTCCTGGCTGCATTTATGCCAGCGATCAGCCCCTGGGCCGCCGCTTCTTCATATCCGGAACTTCCATTAAACTGCCCTCCGCTATAGAGACCGCTGATATTTTTAAATTCAAGGGAAGGTCTAAGCTGTCTGGCATCAATACAATCGTATTCTATCGCGTATGCGTTCCTGACAATCTTAACATTTTCAAGCCCTGGCACTGTCCGATACATTTCATATTGAACATCTTCCGGCAGTGAGCTGGACATTCCCCCGATATACATTTCATTCGTTTCCAGGCCTTCCGGCTCGATAAATACCTGATGCCTGTCCTTGTCGGCAAACTTTACAACTTTATCTTCTATAGAAGGGCAGTATCTGGGTCCGGTTCCCTCGATCATACCAGAAAATAAAGGAGAACGGTCCAGATTCTTTCTGATGATCTCATGAGTTCTTGGATTCGTATACGTCAGCCAGCAGGATACCTGATCAATCTGCACATCTTTCGGGTCAGTGGTAAATGAAAATGGAATCACCTTTTCATCCCCAAACTGTTCCTCCATTTTGCTGAAATCCACAGAATTTTTGTCTATCCTGGCAGGCGTCCCAGTTTTGAACCGATACATTTTAATCCCTAATTCCTTCAGGCAGTCTGTCAGGTGATTAGCAGCCTGGAGCCCATTTGGCCCTGTATAATTGCTCACATTTCCATAAATACAGCGGGAGCGAAGATAAGTACCTGTACAAAGTATGACCGCCCTGCACGGATATATCGTCCCGGAAAAAGTCTGAACTCCGGTAACTTTTCCCTCTTCTACAAATATCTTGACAACCTCGTCCTGCTTTATATCAAGATTCTCCTGATTCTCCAGAACCTGTCTCATCGTTCTGCTATACCATGCCTTATCTGCCTGGGCCCTGAGAGAATGAACCGCAGGTCCCTTTGACTTATTGAGCATCTTTGATTGGATAAAGGTCTGATCGATTACCTTGCCCATCTCTCCTCCAAGCGCATCTATCTCCCGAACCAAATGTCCCTTGGAACTGCCTCCTATATTAGGATTACAAGGCATTAATGCTATACTGTCTACGCTGACGGTAAATACCATTGTCTGATATCCTAGCCTTGCCGTCGCGAGGGCAGCTTCGCATCCCGCATGTCCTGCTCCAATTACTACTACATCATATCCATCTTTATTTACCCATACAGAATTTGCTGAATATTTCATTTACCAAATCTTCTCCTATCGTTTCGCCTGTAATGCCTCCGAGAGATTCATATGCATCCATCAAGTCAATGCTATAAAAATCCTCAGGCATTCCGGCATCAATACTTTCTGTTACCCTCTCCAGCGCATGATAAGCATCCTGAAGCGCAGTCTTATGACGAATATTTGTAATATAAATTTCATCATTAAATGAAAGATTTCCTTCAAAAAACATATCCTTTAGTTTTTCTTCCAATTCTTCAATTCCCTGGTTATTCTTGGCAGAAATCTCAATAATGGGTATTTGTTCGCCACTTTTTTTTGCAGGATTACTTGCAAAATATGCCTTTTGAACTTTTTCTTTTGTTACTATCATATCTAAATCCGATTTATTTAGCAATATGATAGAAGGTTTTCCTTTTATAAGACTTAATATTTCATGATCATTTTCATCTAATTCTGTTGATGCATCAATCACGTAGATAATCAAATCTGCCTTATCTGCATGACTTTTTGCTTTTTCTACGCCAATTCTCTCCACCACATCTTTTGTATCCCTGATTCCTGCAGTATCCATAATATTTAAAGAGATCCCTTGAAGATTAATATGTTCCTCCAGCACATCCCTTGTGGTTCCTGCAATTTCCGTCACTATCGCTTTATCCTGACCCAGCAGCACATTGAGCAAGGAAGACTTTCCGGCATTCGGCTTTCCTAATATCACCGTCTGAATTCCTTCCTTTATAAGACGTCCATCATCACATGTACGCAATAGTTTCTCAATTTCATTTTTTAATTTCCGGACAACAGAACCCAATTCCTCCCCATACCCATCAACGCTGATATGCTCAGGATCATCCAATGCCGTCTCGATAAATGCTGTATGGTAAATTATTTCTTTTCTTATGTCATTTATTTTATTCTTAATGCTGCCTTTTAACTGGTTTATTGAACTTTGCAACGCATACTCATTCTGGGATACGATTAGATCGCCGACTGCCTCTGCCTGGGATAGATCCAGACGCCCATTTAAGAATGCGCGCTTGGTAAACTCTCCGGGTTCTGCCGGTCTTGCTCCATTTTCAATCAGAAGTTCCAGAATCTTCTTTACAATATATACGCCGCCATGACAATTAATCTCTATTGTATCTTCCCCCGTATAGCTATGAGGGCTTCTCATAATCATTACGAGGACTTCATCAATCTCTTTCCCTCTATCTGTAATATATCCATAATGAATCGTATGGGATTGCTGCTGGGAGAGTTTCTTATTCTTCTTTCCCTTATATACCTTGTCCGCTATTTCAAATGCATCACATCCGCTCATTCTTACAATCCCTATTCCTGCATTACTCATAGCCGTAGAAATAGCAGCAATTGTAGTATCATAATGATTATTCATGATTTCCTCCAGTTCTAATATAGAAAAAAATAGGGGTCATATCCTAACCCCTACTTTCTTACTTTTATTTACGTACAAGAGTTACGACAACTCTTCTATAAGGCTCTTCTCCCTCACTATGTGTGGATACTGCCGGATCACCCTGAAGTGCGGAATGAATAATTCTTCTTTCATATGGATTCATCGGCTCTAAAGAAACGGTCCTTCTCGTTCTCTTTACCTTGCTTGCAATGTTCTTCGCAAGATTTTCCAAGGTTTCCTTTCTTCTTCTACGGTAATCTTCCGTATCAAGCTTGACACGGACATATCCTTCCTGCATCTTATTGGCGACTCTGTTCGTAAGATACTGAAGCGAATCAAGAGTCTGTCCACGCTTGCCAATAAGAATTCCCATGTTGCTTCCTTCCATATCAATCGAAAGGGCACCTTCTTCATCAACGACGGATGTCACCTTCACGTCCGTCATATCCATTGCCTTCAATACATCATAGATAAACTTTTCGCAAGCCTCGATTGTCTGGCTCTCAACCTTTGCCAGATCTGCTTCCTTCTTAACGGAAGGCGCTGCTTCCTTGACTGCTTCTTCCTTTATGAATGTCTTCTTTGCCGGCTCTTTCTTTACTGTCTCTTTTTTTATAGTTTCCTTCTTCGTAAATTCTTTCTTAACAGGCTTGGGCTCTTCCTTTTTTATAACTGCAGGCTCTGGCTTTGCCTCTTCCACAATCTCTGCTTCCGGCTCTTCTACGACTTTTCTGCGGGCTTTGATGACTGCCTGCTTCATTCCTATACCAAGGAAGCCTGCACTGCCTTTTTCAATAACTTCATAATCCAGCTGATCGCTTGTTACGCCTAATTGAATCAATGCTTCGGTAATTGCATCATCCAACATTTTTGCTGACACAGTAATGTATTCCATGATAGCCGCCCCCTAATCATTTTCATTAAATTTCTTAACCATGTTTGCTTTTGATGCAAGGCTTCCGGCTTTTGCATTCTTGGCATTTTCCTTTGCCTTTGCTACCTTTTCTTCTTTTTCCTTCTCGCTTACGCTTGATACGTTACGCTTAGCGGTTTCCTTTATGCTCTTTGTATTTGTCTGAGCCATAGCATTGATTCTCTCCGCCTTCTCGCCCCGCTTCTCACGTTTCTTAGCAGCTTTTTCCCTGTTCTTCTCAATTAAGTCATCTACGGACATCTTAGAAAGATGCTTGTTAATCATCAACTGCTGTACGCAACGTACTACCGCACTTATAATCCAGTAAAGACCAATACCTGTCGGCAGCGTGAATACCATAAAGATGGAAAACAGAGGCATAGTCATATTCATTGTCTTCATGGTTCCAGCCATCGGATTATCCTTGTCCAGCTGCTGGCCTGAGATAGACTGTGAAAGCCTGATACTCAGATATTGCGTAAGACCTGATATAATTGGAAGCAGGATTGCCGTTACAATGATTACCGCAGCCGGGAGACCATAATCTCCGCTGTTCTTAATCATAGCTGTAGGCGAAACCGTCAGATTCGGAATGGTAATAAATCTATTTACAGCATCCGGAGCATTCTTGATTGCCGGCACATAAGACTGAATATCATAGATAACCGGGTACAAGGCAAACAGGAATGGCATCTGTATCAATAAAGGAAGACATCCGCCTGTCATTGATGTTCCATATTTATCATATACCTGCTGCATCTCTTCCTGCTGCTTCAGCATGGAAGCCTGATCTTTTTTATTCTTATATTTCTTCTGAATCGCCTGAAGTTCAGGATTCATCACAGAAGACATCTTTGCCGTCCTCTGCTGCTTAATTGTCAGCGGCATCATGCATGTATATACTAATATTGTATAGATAATGATTGATAATCCGACAAGCCCGCTGTCACTTGGCAGAATACTATCTAATATGGTATAGATAAAGTTCATAACTTTACCTAATAACCAGCAAATCTGACCGACAATAGGCCAGTTTGCAGCAGTCAGTAAACTAAACGTCATACTCTCTTCCTCCATTGTAGTTGTAAATCATTAAGGAACGGGGTCATATCCACCCTTTGCAAAGGGATTACAACGCAATATTCTCCAAGCCGCCATTAGTCCACCCTTGAAAGCGCCATATTTTTCAATCGCTTCTACAGCATACTGAGAGCAGGTTGGAAAATAGATACATGTAGAATAACTCTTCAGGCCAGATAAATACTTCTGATAAAACCTGATTAAGCCTAACATAATCTTTTTCATAATACGTTACCCCAAATCTATAATTTCATGAAGACGTCCCAGATGAAGCAATGCGCTCTCAATGTCTTTATAGGTTCTACCCTTTGCGCCTATTCTTGCTATTACAACGATATCTATTCCACATCTGAATCTGTCTTCTTGCAATCTATAGCTTTCTCTGATTAATCTAGTCAATCTGTGTCGTACTATACTATTTCCTACTTTTTTACTTACAGATATTCCCAATCGGTTCTTTCTGGTATTATTTTCCTTAATATACATTACCAGATACTTATTCGCATAAGATTTTCCACACTTATATACAAGTTGGAAATCCTTGTTTTTTTTCAGTGATTCGGAATATTTCATTGCCTGATTCTCCTAATTTTTAGAGAAGAAAAGGCCACATATATGCGGCCTACGCTGATAATCTCTTTCTTCCCTTTGCTCTTCTGCTAGCAAGTACTTTTCTTCCACCTGCCGTGCTCATTCTTGATCTGAATCCATGAACCTTAGCTCTTTGTCTCTTTTTTGGTTGGAATGTCATTTTCATAGATATCCACCTCCTTATATTTTATAAGGGAATACCCCTACTTTTTTTTCTAAGACATCAGTTTTGATTATATTAAAAAAATGGCTCTACGTCAAGCAAAACCTGGATTTTTATAAATTATTTTATCCACAAATTGTGGATAACCTGTTAATTTTAGGTGGATAATGTGTGGATATTAAAATATTTTTGATTTTATTTGTTTAAAACAAGCCTTTTTAAACTGTGAATAAAGTTATCCACATGGATTAAAGATTGCTTAAATTCCTATTTTGATGTAAAATATATAAGTGTGGGTCTTTATTTAAAAAACCACGAATTGGATAGATTAGGAGTTTGCTGAA